>NZ_JBEZNL010000021.1:0-140747 GCF_040653275.1 Streptomyces sp. NPDC048002
CTTGCGATCGCACGCTCCCCCAGTCTCGGCTGCGCTCGACCGGGAGGTACCCCCACGACGCCGCAGGGCCCGCCCTTCGGGCGGACGACGGGACTCTCGAAACACGCCCTTGCGGCGCCACCTGCTCGTACCCGGCGAGCAGCCGGTCCAGGTGGGGGCAGCCGAAGAGGTGCAGCATCGCCAGGTCGGTCTCCCGGTGCCCGCCGTGCGCGGCCGGGTCGATCAGCCGCGCGTGACCGTCGGCGGCCCACAGGACGTTGCCGTTCCACAGGTCGCCGTGGAGGCGGGCCGGTGGTTCGGCGGGACCGGACAGCTCCGGCAGCCGGTCGCAGACCCGTTCGAGCACTGCGGCCTCGGCGGAGGTCAGCGTCGCGGCGTCGACCGCCGTCCGTACATAGGGCAGCACCCGGAACTCGGCGTACCAGCGCGGCCAGTCGGCGCCCTCCGCGTTGCGCATCGGGGCGAGGCCGATGTACGCCGCGCGCGGACCGCCCGGCGGCGGTGAGCCGAACGCCGGGGCGCCCGCGGCGTGCAGCGCGGCCAGGTCGCGGCCCAGACGCTCCGCCGCACCGGAGCTCGGACGGCCCGCCGGGACGCGGTCCGTCACCAGCCACTCCTCGTCGTGCCCGTGCACGCGCGGGATCCGCACCGACCCCGCGTCCGCCAGCCAGCGCAGCCCCGCCGCCTCGGCCCGCACCGCACCCGGACCGCCCTCACCGCGCTTGACCACCACCACCCGCCCGCCGTCGAGGGTGACCTCGGTGAGCGCGCCCGACATCCGGCGTCCTGCCGTCGCGGTCAGACCCGTGAGACGTTCGGCCACGGCCGCGGCTCCTGGCTCGCCCATGGGGGCAGCGTAGGGCCGCGCCCCCCTCCGCCGCCGGGTCGGCGACCGGGGGCGGGGGCGCGGCGACGGACGGGACGGAGGGTCAGACCTGGTCGAGGTCGCGGTCCCTGGTCTCGGGCAGGGCCAGGATGCAGACCAGCGACAGCAGGGCCATCGCGCTCATGAACCAGCCGCCGACCGAGGGGCTGTACGCCTCCGCGAGGGCGGTGACCACCAGCGGGGCCACGGCGCCGCCGAGCACACCGCCGAGGTTGTAGGAGAAACCGGCGCCCGAGTAGCGCAGCCGGGTGCCGAACAGCTCCGGCATGTAGGAGCCGGCCGGGCCGTAGATGATGCCCATGCAGAGCAGGGCGCCACTGAGGGCCAGCGCGATCAGCGCGTAGTTCCCGGTGTCCAGCAGCGGGAAGAGGACCGCGCCCCACACCACGCCGAAGGCGGCGCCGCCGATGATGAGCCGGCGGCGGCCGATCCGGTCGGACCACACGGCCACGAAGTACGTCGACAGACCGAGCACGACCACGGCGACCAGGGTCAGCGCCAGCATGGTGTTCTTCGGGATGTCCAGGGTGTCGGTGGTGTACGTCATGCAGTAGGTGGCGGCCGTGTAGAACATCACGTACACCACGGTGATCATGCCCGCGCCCAGGAACATCTCCTTCGGGTGCCTGCGGAACGCCTCCACCAGCGGGGCCTTGACCTGCTCGTGCTCCTCGGTGACCTTCTGGAAGGCCGGCGTCTCGGCGATCTTCAGCCGGATGACCAGGCCGACGGCGACCAGCACGAAGGAGAGCAGGAAGGGGATGCGCCAGCCCCAGCTGTCGAAGGAGTCCTCCGGCAGCACCGCGGAGAGCGTGAGGAAGGTCAGGGTGGCGGCGAAGTAGCCGACCGGCGAGCCCATCTGAGGGGCGGCGCCGTACAGACCTCGTTTGCCCTTCGGGGCGTGCTCGACGGCCAGCAGGGCCGCGCCGCCCCACTCGCCGCCCAGGCCCACGCCCTGCACGAGGCGGAGCAGGACCAGGAGGATCGGCGCGAGGATGCCGAGGGTGTCGTAGCCGGGGAGCAGGCCGATCAGGCCGGTGGACAGGCCCATCATCAGCAGCGAGACGACCAGGACGGCCTTGCGGCCGAGGCGGTCGCCGTAGTGGCCGAAGATCGCGGCACCGATCGGGCGGGCCGCGAAGCCGATGGCGAAGGTGGAGAGCGTGGCGAGGGTGCCGGCGGTCTTGGACAGCTCGGGGAAGAACTGGTCGTTCAGGACGAGCGCGGCGGCCGTCCCGTAGATGTAGTAGTCGTAGAACTCGATCGTCGTGCCGATGAAGCTGGCCGTGGCGATCCTGCGCATGCCCCCGGGGGACTCGGCGGTGGTGGCCTCCTCGGCCACGGACGGTGCGGTGGTGCTCATGCCTGGTTTCACTCCCGGGTTACTTGCTGTGAGCGGGTGGTGCGGAAGCCGTGCCGTGCAACGAACGGCAAAGAAACGACCCGTGAACGTTAAAACGCAGGTGAGGACGGTGGTTCCGTACCGGCGGACAGAGATGCGGGGTCTTTGTTGTCCGCGCGGACAAGGTCCCGCCCGGTCCGGGCGGACACGCACAGCGACGCCCCGGCCGGACACGGGAGGTGTCCGGCCGGGGCGTCGGGGAAACGGGCGCGAGGGCTACTCCTCGCCGAGGTAGGCCTTGCGGACGCTCTCGTCGTGCAGGAGTTCGCGGCCGCCGCCGGTGAGCACGATGCGGCCGGTCTCCATCACATAGGCCCGGTCGGCGAGCGCGAGGGCGGCGCGGGCGTTCTGCTCGACGAGCAGGATGGTGGTGCCGGACGACTTCAGCTCGGCCACCGTCGCCATGATCTTCTTCATCATGATCGGCGACAGGCCCATCGAGGGTTCGTCCAGCATGAGCAGCCGCGGGCGGCACATCAGGGCCCTCGCCATGGCGAGCATCTGCTGTTCGCCGCCCGAGAGCGTGCCCGCCGCCTGGCCGCGGCGCTCGCGCAGCCGGGGGAAGAGGGTGTAGCCGCGCTCCACGTCGTCGGCGATGCCCGCAGCGTCCCGCCGCAGGAACGCGCCGAGCAGCAGGTTCTCCTCCACGGTGAGGCGCGGGAAGATGTGCCGTCCCTCCGGGGAGTGGGCGAGGCCGAGGGCGACGACGTGGTGGGCGGGGACGCCCACCACGTCCCGGCCGGCGAAGGTGACATGGCCGGCCGAGGGTTCGAGCAGTCCGCTGAGGGTGTGCAGGGTGGTGGTCTTGCCCGCCCCGTTGGTGCCGATGAGGGTGACGACCTCGCCCTCCTCCACGGTGAGCGAGATGCCCTTGACGGCCTCCACCTTGCCGTAGGCGACCCTGAGGTCCCGGACCTCCAGCAGCGCGCTCATGCGGTCTTCTCCTTGTCGGCGCTGTCGGCGCTGTCGGCACGGTCGGCACGGTCGGCTTCCGGAGCGGGCCCTGCCGCGGGCCCCGGGTCGTCCTCGTCGTCGGGGGCGCCCAGGTACGCCTCCACCACCCGCGCGTCGGCCTGCACCTCGGCGGGCGCGCCCTCGACGAGCTTGGTCCCCTGCACCAGGACCGCGACCCGGTCGCAGAGGTTCATGATGAACCGCATGTCGTGCTCGATGACCAGGACGGCGATGCCCTGGGCGCGCACGGCGTGCACCAGTTCCTCGGTCTCCCGGGTCTCCTGCGGGTTCATGCCGGCCGTCGGCTCGTCGAGGAGCAGCAGCCGTGGTTCGCTGGCCAGCGCCCGCGCGATCTCCAGTCGCCGCTGGGCGCCGTAGGGCAGGTTGCGGGCGAGGTGGCCGGCCTGGCCGCCGAGGCCGACGAAGTCGAGGAGTTCCTGGCCGCGTGCGCGCGACTCGCGTTCCTCGCGGCGGTAGCGGGGTCCCCGGCCGAGGGCGGAGAGGAGCCCGGCGCGGGTCCGGGTGTGCCGGCCCACCATCACGTTCTCCAGCGCCGTCATGTTGGCGAAGAGGCGGATGTTCTGGAAGGTGCGGGCGACCCCGGCGCGGGTGACGCGGGCGGGGCGCGGCGGCAGCAGCTGCCCGGCCAGCCGGACCTCGCCCTCGGTGGGCACGTACAGGCCGGTCAGGCAGTTGAAGAAGGTGGTCTTCCCGGCGCCGTTGGGGCCGATCAGGCCGACGATCTCGCCCTCGCCGACGGTCAGGTCGACCCGGTCGACGGCGGTCAGTCCGCCGAACCGCATGGTGACGGCCGTCGCCCGGAGCAGCGGCCGGGCGGCCGTGGTGGCGTCGGTGATGGTGTCGGTGGTGCTCATGCCGTGGCCTCCGCGGCCGCCCGGCGTCCCTCGGCGCGCGCGACCTCCTCGTCGTGGAACTCCAGTCGGTGCTTGCGGTCGGGGACCAGGCCCTCGGGACGGAACCGCATCATGATGATCAGCGCGAGACCGAACAGCATCATCTGGTACTGGCTGAAGAACTCGAACTTCGCCGGGATCAGGTAGAGCAGGGCGGCGCCCACCAGCGGTCCGGAGACGGTGCCCATGCCGCCCAGCACCACCGCGGCCAGCAGGAACGCCGAGTTGGGCGGGGCGGTGTCGGCGAACTTGTAGTTCTCCGGTACCGCGTTGGTCTGGAGGTGTGCCATCACGGTGCCCGCGAGGCCGGCCAGCGAGGCGCCGAGGCCGAAGGCGAGCAGCTTGAAGCGGAAGCCCTCGATGCCCATGGCGGTGGCGGCCTTCTCGTCCTCGCGCAGCGCGATCCAGGCGCGCCCGATGCGGGAGTCGCCGGCCCGCGCGTAGACGAAGACGATGACCGCGATCACCGCGAGGAGCAGCAGGTAGTAGTTGGCGAAGCGGCCGAACTCGACGCCCAGGACGGTGTGCGGCTCGCCGAAGTCGAAGCCGAGGACGGTCAGGTTGGGCACCGAGTTGATGCCGTTGGGGCCGTTGGTGAGGGAGGGCCCGGAGGTGCCGTCGAGGTTGTTGACGGTGATCCGGAAGATCTCGCCGAAGCCGAGGGTGACGATGGCCAGGTAGTCGCCGTGCAGCCGCAGCGTGGGCGCGCCGATGAGGATGCCCGCGACCAGGGAGACGGCCATGCCGAGCAGCGCGGTCGCCCAGAACGGCCAGGGGCCGACGTCGAGGGTGGAGAAGGTGGAGCCGGAGACCAGGGCGGCGGTGTAGGCGCCGGTGCCGAGGAAGGCGACGTAGCCGAGGTCGAGCAGGCCGACCAGGCCGACGACGATGTTCAGGCCGAGCGCGACGGCCGCGAAGACCAGGATGTTGTCGGCGATCGCCATGTACTGGCCGGTGGTCTGGGTGAAGGGGAAGACCAGGGCGGCGGCGAGCGCGGCGACGGCGGAGGCGGTGCGGTGGCGGGAGTTGATCCGGCTGAACCGCGCGCCGAGGCCGCTGACGGCGAGGGCCCGCACGGCGAGGCCCGCGGCGGGCAGGAAGGCGAGGAACTCCTCCGCCGACTCGGTGGTGATGCCGAAGGTCAGGACGTACATCCCGGCCAGGAAGACCGCGGTGATGACGGCGATCTCGGCCGCCGCGGGCAGGGTGCGGGCCGGGGCCGGACTGTCGACGGTGTCGTCCGCGAGGCCGTGCGCGCCGACCGCGAGCAGGGCGGTGGCGAGCAGGGCCAGCCAGCCGCCGGGCTCCACGTTCACGATGCCGCCGAGAGTGACGGCGATGGCGACGACGGTGACCCAGGTGGCGGTGAGCGCGGCCAGCGAGGCGGCGCGCAGAGCGCGTACGGCACCGGCCGGGGCCAGGGCCCGGCCGCCGCGCACCCCGAGGGCGGCGGCGGTGAACAGGGCGGCGAGCAGCCCGGTGACGAGGGTCAGCAGCTGGCTGCCGCCGGGGTAGCCGTGGACGGTGAGGTTTCCCGGGAAGCGGGCGGTCCAGGTCCAGGCCAGGAACGGCGAAACGACGGTGAGGGCCGCGCCGAGGACGGTGAGCGAGCGGGCCGCGGGGGGCGCGAGCCGGAGGGTGCCGGTGGTGATGGTCATGTCGCTGTCTCCTAGGCCCGGTCCGCCACGCGTTCGCCCAACAACCCCTGTGGTCGCACCAGCAGGACGACGATGAGGATCACGAAGGCCCACACGTCCTTCCACACCGAGCCGCCGAAGGTGCTCAGCGAGGGGACGTGCGGCAGCACACCGGAGGCCAGCGCCTCGGCCACGCCGAGCACGACACCGCCGAGCATCGCTCCGTGGATGTTGCCGATACCGCCGAGGACGGCAGCGGTGAAGCCCTTCAGGCCGGCGATGAAGCCCATGTTGTAGGAGATCGTGCCGAGCCGGAGCCCCTGGGTGAGACAGGCCACGGCGGCCAGCACGGCACCGAGGGCGAACGCGATCACGATGATCCGGTCGGTGTCGATGCCCATGAGCCGGGCGGTCTTCGGGTCCTGCGCGGTGGCCTGCATCGCTCGGCCGGTGCGGGTACGGCCGACGAACCAGGCGAGTCCCACCATGGCCGCCGCCGCGATCACCACGGTGAGGACGGAGGCGTACGACACGGCGACGCCGCCCACCTCGAAGGGCTTGCCGGGCAGCTGCGGGAACGGCACCGGGGCCGTGATGCCCATCGAACCGCCGGGCAGGGTGAAGAAGTTGAAGACGACCTGCTGGAGGAATAGCGACAGCCCGATCGCGGTGATCAGCGGGGCGAGGCGGGAGGCGCCGCGCAGCGGCCGGTAGGCGAACCGTTCGGCGGCGACGGCCGCGGCGACGGACACCAGTACGGCCACCACGAGCATGACGGGCAGCGCGGCCCACAGCGACGCCTCGTTGAGGGCGGGCACCCAGGCGTAGACGAACAGGGCGCCGAAGCCGCCCAGCATGAAGATCTCGCCGTGCGCGAAGTTGATGATCTGGAGGATGCCGTAGACCATCGTGTAGCCGACGGCGATCAGGCCGTACATGGAACCGAGGACCAGGCCGTCGGTCAGCAGTTGGAAGAAGTCGGTGAGGGTCACCCAGGGGTCCTTTGGTGGTGCTCGGGTGGTGCTGGGTTGGTGCTGGGGTGGTACTCGCGCGGGGCGCGTGACGAGGGAGGACGGCCGCCGCCGGCCGGGGAGGGCCGACGGCGGCCGGGCGGGCGCTACTTGACGGTGACCACCTTCACGCCGTCCTTCCAGGCGCCGTCCTGCACGCAGTTGACGGTGATGACCTGGTTGACGCTGTCGCCGTACTCGTCGAAGCCGACCGTGCCGGTGGCGCCGTCGAAGGTGACGTCCTGCATGGCCTCGACGACCGCGGGACGCAGCTCGGTGACGCTGCCGACCTTGCCGTCGTTGGCCTCGACCGCCGCGCCGACCGCCTTGATCAGGGCGGTGGTCGCGTCGTACACGTAGGCGCCGAAGACGCCGTACGGCTGGCTGTAGCCGGCCGCCTTGTAGGACGCGGTGAAGTCCTTGGCGGAGTCGAGGGTGTCGATGGGCGCGCCGTCGGAGTGCGCGCAGGTGCCCTCGGCGGCCTCCGTGCCGGCGATGGAGATCAGCTCGTCGTCCTTGACGGCGTCGCCGCCGGCCATCGGCCCGTCGAAGCCGGCCGCGACGAGCTGCTTCTTCAGCGCGCCCGCCTGCGGGTACTCGCCGCCGTAGAACACCCCTTGGGCGCCGGAGGACTTGACGCTGTTGACGACCGCCGCGTAGTCCGACTCGTCGGGGTTGATGGACTGGTGGATGACGACCTTGCCGCCGAGCTTCTGGTAGGCGTCGGTGAAGTTGTCGACGATGCCGACGCCGTAGGTCTTCTTGTCGTCGACCGTGGCCAGCTTCTTCAGCTTGAGGTCCTTGAAGAAGTACTCGGCCATCACGGGGGCCGCGACCGCGTCGGTGGAGATCGTGCGGAAGTAGTTGGCGTAGTCGCGCTGCGGGTTGTCCTTGTAGTCGGCGCCGCGGGTCAGCGTCGCCGCGGTGTTGGCGCCGGAGACCTGGACCATGTCCGCGTCGCGCAGGGTGGAGACCATGGCCGCCGACACGGAGGAGTTGTAGGCGCCGACGACGCCCACCACGCTGTCGTCGGCGACGAAGGCGGCGGCGTTCTGCTGGCCGATGTTCGGGGTGGCCTGGTCGTCCTTGGCGACCAGTTCGAAGGTCACACCGGGCACGAGCTTGTCCTCGTTGGCCTTCTTCACGGCCAGTTCGGCGGAGTTCTTCATGCCGAGTCCCACCGCGGCGAGGTCCTTGGACAGCGGGGCGTCGAAGCCGATGGTGACCTTGGTCGTGGCGCCGTCGCCGCCCTCGGCGGTGTCGCCCTCGTCACGCGAACCGCAGGCGGTCAGCAGCAGGGAGCCGGCGAGCAGAGGGGTCACGATCCTGCTGGTGACACGGGACGTGGTGGTGCGAAGCATGGGTTCCTCCCGAACAGAACGCGGGCGCGGCCGGAGGGTCCGCCGGACGGCGGACCGGGCTGGGCTCGGCGCGGTGGCTGAAACCTAGAACGGGAGGGCGTTGCCGTTGACTGTCCCGCAGGCAGACATCTCGGGGGGCGCGCTGTCCGTGCGGACAAGGGGCGTAGCACGGCCGACACATGGGGGAACGGGGACGGTGTGGACCCTGCTACAGAACGGCGGGCCGCACCTTGTCCGAGCGGACAAGACCGCCGTACGGCGACCCGGCATAGCGTCGCCCCGTCCCCCGGTGCCGGCCCGAAGGTCCACGCCCATGCATGCCTCACGGCGCACGCCCGTCCCCGTCGCCGGGGCGACCCTGCGGCATCTGTCCCCGGCGCTCATCGGCCCGCTGGTGGAACTGCTCGCGGCGCCCGGCGGGCTGGACCGGGCGCTCGCGGACGTGGTGATCGCCGAGCCCGACGAGGAGCCCCGCGCGCAGCACCGGGGCGCCCTGGTGCTGCTGATCGGGGTGCGCGGGGCGGAGGGGCTGCGGCCGCTGATCGCGGCGGGCCGGGCCGGGGCGGCGGCGGTGGCCGTGCGCACCGGGCCGGCGGAGGAGGCGCTGGAGACGCTGCGGCAGGCGGCCGTGGAGTGCGGTACGGCACTGCTGGGGGTGCGGGACGACGCGCGCTGGGAGCAGGTGGCGGCGGTGGCCAGGACGGTGGTGGACACCGTGCGCCAGGCGCCGGACCTGGCCGGTCCGTCCGCGCACGGTGATCTGTTCTCCCTCGCGCAGACCCTGTCGGCGCTCACCGGAGGGGTCGTCGCGGTGGAGGACGCGGCCGACCGGGCCATCGCCTACTCCCGCTCGGAGGCGCAGGTGGACGAGGTGCGGCGGCTGTCCGTCCTGGGGCACGCCTGCCCGGCCGCCTATGTGGCGGCGCTGCGCGAGGCGGGTGTGTACGAGCGGCTGCGCGCCGGGGACGAGGTGGTGGAGGTGGCAGCCCGGCCCGAACTGGGCGCGCGGCGGCGGATGGCGGCGGGGATCACCGCGGGCGGACGGCTGCTGGGCACGATCTGGGTCCAGGAGGGGGACACCCCGCTCACTCCGGAGAGCGGGCAGGCGCTGCGCGGTGCCGCCCGGCTCGCCGCGCTGATGATGATCCGTCACCCGGCGGGCGCCGGTCCGGAGAACGGGCTGCGCGAGGAACTGGCCGCCGGACTGCTGGCGGGGCGGCTGCGCCCGGCGTCCCTGGCCGGGCATCTCGGGGTGCCGGCCGGGATCGGCGCGTCCGTCGTCGCCGTCGAGCTGCACGAGACGCACACCGACGGCGGTCCGGACGCGGAGCTGCGCCGCATCCGGGCCGCCGAGATGATCTCCCTGCACGCGGCGGCGCACCGCCGTACCGCGGTCGCGGCCCGCCTGGACGGGCGGCTGTACGTGGTCGTACCCGACGCGGGTACCGCCACCGACCCCCAACTCACCTCATGGACGACCGAGTTGGTGAGCACCCTGCGGCGCCATCTGGGTACGCCCGTGCAGGCGGCGGTGGCGACGCCGGTGCCGCGGCTGGCGGACGTGCCCGCGGCCCGGGTCGAGGCGGACCGCATCCTCGCCGTGCTGGCGCACGAACCCGGGCGGGCGGTGGCGACGCACACCGAGGCACGGGCCGCGGTCGTCCTCGACGAGATCCTCGAACTCCTGCGGGGGCGGCCCGAGATCCGCGACCCGGCCATGGAGGTGCTGTTCCGCCACGACCGCAAGCACGGCGGGCAGCTCTGCGAGTCGCTGCTCGGCTATCTGGACGCGTTCGGCGATGTGCGCGCGGTCGCCGAACGCCTCCACATCCACCCCAACACCCTGCGCTACCGCATCCGCCGGGCGGTGGGCCTGTCCGGCATCGACCTCGACGACCCGGCCCAGCGCCTGGTCGCGATGCTGGAACTGCGCCGGGCCCGCCGCCCGGAGTCAGGACTGAACTGACCCCTCGCGGGCGCCGCCGGGCTCCTCGGCCACCTCCCGTTTCCCGGCCGGTGTCCGGGCGATCAGGCGGGCCAGCCAGTCGGCCCGGCCCGCAGCGACCGGGCCCAGTACCGCGAGGACCAGGACGTACCCGGCGATGAACGGCGCCAGCCGGTGGTCGAGTCCCGCGCCCGCCGCCATCGCGGCGAGGATCAGCGCGAACTCCCCGCGGGCGACCAGGGTGGTGGCGATGTCGGCCGCCGGTCCCGGTCCGTAGCCGTACAGCCGGGCCACCCACAGGCCGGCGAGCACGTTCATCACGACGGTCAGCAGGGCCGCGGCGGCGACCGGGAGGGCGACCTGCGCGAAGTCGCCGGGGTCGATGGCCAGTCCGAAGGCGAAGAAGAAGATCGCCGCGAAGGCGTCCCGCAGCGGGTGCACCAGGTCACGGATCCGCGGCCCGGAGGAGGTGCCGGCGAGGATCAGGCCGACCATGAACGCGCCGATCGCGTCGGCGACTCCGAGCACCTCGGAGACGCCCGCCACGAGCACCGCCGCGCCGAGGAAGCTGATCACGAGCAGTTCGTCGTCGCGGACCTGGATCGCCCGCCCGACCAGCCGGGTGCCCCAGCGGGCCACGGCGGCCAGCACCAGCAGGAACCCGAACGCCTTCGACGCCTGGAGGAGCATCTCCCCGACGCCCTCGGCCCCGCCGATCACCGGCTGGAGCACCGCGAGGTACAGCGCGAGGAAGATGTCCTCGACGACGATGACGCCGAGGATGAGCCGGGTCTCGGGACGGCCTATGCGCCCCAGGTCGATGAGGATCTTGGTGACGATCGCGGACGAGGAGATCCCCAGCACCCCGGCCAGCACCAGCGCCTCACGGGTGCCCCAGCCCAGCGCGAAGCCGAAGCCGAGTCCGGCGCCGACGTTGAGCAGCAGGTAGACACCGCCCGCGGTCAGCAGCCGCTTGCCGCCGCTCCTGAGGTCGTCCAGGTGGAATTCCAGGCCGAGGTAGAACAGCAGCAGGACCAGGCCGAGTGCCGAGAGCATCTCGAAGTCGTGCGGGTCCTCGACGATGACGAGGCCCGGCGTGTGCGGGCAGAGCAGGATTCCGGCGAGGGTGAAGAGCGGGATGGTGGGCAGTCCGATGCGACTGCCGAGACGGGCCAGGACGGCCGCGGCGAGGAAGGCGCCGCCCATGGCCAGAAGGCTGTCAGCGTGTCCCACGGTGGTTCACCCCCTCGGGCCGGTGGACCTTCGGGATGGTGGCGACCGTGCGGGGGTGGATGAGCAGCGCTCCTTCGTCCGGTACGGCGACGGTTTCGCCGACACCGCCTCACCGTGCCACGCACCCGGCAGCCCGGACCATCGGGGACAGCACCCATCCGTCAGGAGCAGCACCCCTCGGGTCCGGAGGGTCCGCCGGAGGGTGCGGAGGGTCCGGAGGGCGTGTCGAGGCGGCAGAAGCAGGACGACTCCACCGGTACGTCCGCCAGCGCGGCGGCGACCTGGAGCTGTTGGCCGATGATCCGTGCCTCGCCGTCCTTGCCCAGGCGGGTCAGGCACTCGTGCAGTCCGTGCAGCGCCCAGACGTTGCCGGGGTGCTGGCAGGCCCTCGGCAGGGTGCCGTCCAGGCCCAGGTCGGCCCGGTAGACGGCCTCGGCCTCCTCGACCCGGCCCTGTTCCAGGAGCAGGGCGCCGTAGGCGTGCCGGGTGGGCTGCATCCAGCCCCAGGGCTCGTCGTAGGGGAGGTTGTCGGAGAGTTCGACGGACCGCTCCAGTGCGGCGAAGGCGGCCTCGAACCGGCCCTTGCGGTACTCCAGTTCGCCCTCCAGCATGGCCGCCGCGATGGCGAGGATGTCGGCGCAGGTGTTGTTGAACAGCATGCGTGTCCGAGGCACCCGGGGCACCGCCGCGTCGAACAGCCGCTGCTCCTCGTCGGCTTCGGCGGTGCGGCCGGTGGCGGAGAGGGCGACTCCGCGCGCGTAGTGGAGCATCGCGGTGGTCATGGCGTACAGCTCGGGGTCGGCGGGCAGCGGCAGTTCCAGGATGTCGGTCCAGCGGCCGAAGCGGATCAGGACGTGGACCCGCATCGCGAGGAACGCCTCCAGCCAGTCGGCCATGGGCGGGCTCTCCACCCGCAGGAGTTCCTCCGGTACGGCCGCCTCCAGTTGGTCGGCGGTCTCCAGCGCGGTCCGCGACTGTCCGAGGAACATCGCGCCGTAGATCCTGAAGTGGTGGTTGTGCGCGCGGTAGAGGGTGTAGAAGTTCATGGGCCCGGACCGTTCGAGGACCTTGCGGTCCGCCCGGACGGCGGCGGTGTTGTCGGAGACGACCCGTCGGTAGTCCCCGCACAGGACCTCCAGGTGCGAGGGCATGTGGAGCAGATGTCCCGCGTCGGGCACGAGCCCGCGCAGCCGGTCGGCGGGGGTGAGGGCCACCTCGGGCGTGGGGGACATCTCCATCAGGTGGATGTACAGGTGCAGGACCCCGGGGTGCAGCCGCCCCTCGGGCGCGTCGATGACCCGCTCCAGCACCTGCCTGGCCTCGACCGTGCGGGCGCCCTCGGCCGGTTCCCCGGTGCGCAGGTCCCACAGCTGCCAGGGGGTGAGGTTCATCAGCGCGTCGGCGTAGAGCGTCGCGATGTCCGGGTCGTCCGGGGCGAGTTCGTAGGCGGCGCGCAGGGCGTCGGCGTAGGGGGCGTTCCACACCGAGCAGTCCTCGACGGCCTTGGACTGCGGGTAGCGGGCGCGCAGAGCGGCGATGAGGGCCTGTTCGACGGGGGTGCAGCCGGCCGCCCTGGCGTGGGCCCGCTCCACCGCGTCATGGGTGCGCTCGACGGTCCGGGCCAGGTCGCTCTCGTCGAAGAACTCCCAGGGCTTGTTGTAGTTCGGCCCCAGCGCGTAGGCGATGCCCCAGTGGGCCATGGCGCAGTCGGGGTCCGCCGCCGCGGCCTTCTGGAAGCACTCGACGGCTTCCTCGTGGTGGAAGGCGTACGTCCAGTTCAGGCCGCGGTCGAACCAGAGCTGGGACTCGGGCGATGCGGTGGTGACGGTCCGGCCGTGCGGGCCGAGGTCGTAGTACTCCACGGTGGACTCCTGACGGTGTCGCCGACTGAGGTCCGCAATTCTTCCCGAGTCCGAGCGTTCTGCCCCGTCTCTCGCCGATTTGCCTCACTCTTACGAGGGGCTCGGCACCCGGGGCGCGGTCCGTCCGGTGCGTGCGAGGACGGCCGCCGCGACCAGGGCGGCCAGGGCGACGCAGGTGGTGCCCCGCAGGCCGACGGCGCCGGTCAGCGGGCCGGCCAGGGCGGTGCCGAGGGCGCCGACCGCGAAGTACAGCACCAGGTACGCGCCGCTGAGGCTGCCGGAGTTGGCGGGGTCGATGCCGATGACCACGCTCTGGTTGGCGGCCTGGGCGACGAAGCAGCCCGCGTCGAACACGGCGAGGCCGACGGCGATGCCGGCGACGCCGCCGGGCGCGAGGGCGATCAGCAGGGCGCCGCCCGCCGCGACGGCGACGGCCGCGGTCATGACGGCGTGGGGCGAGCGCCGGTCGACGATACGGCCGGTGAAGGGCAGGACGGCGAAGCCGAGCAGTCCGGCCAGGCCCAGGAGGCCGATGGCGCTGGGGTCCAGGGAGTGCGGGGGCCGGGCGAGGGCGAGCGCCAGGCCGACCCAGAGCAGGGTGAAGGCGAAGTACCACAGGCCCCCGGTGGCGACGGCGCGCCGCAACCGGGCCTCGCGCAGCGGAAGCCGGGGCAGCGCGGCCAGGGCGGCACGGTAGGGGGTGCCCGCGCGAGGGCGTTCGGCGGGCAGGAGCAGGGCCGCCGCGGCACCGCAGAGCAGGGCGAGGGCGGCGCAGACCAGGAGCATCGCGCGCCAGCCGAGCAGATCGGTGAGGGCGCCGCCGACCAGCCGGCCGAGCAGGATCCCGGCGGACAGGCCGGTCGCCACGAGTGCGACGGCGGCACCCCGGCGGCCCGGCGGGGCGAGCCGGCCCGCGATCACGTTGGCCTGGGCGGCCACCGCGGCGGCGGCGCCGATGAGCACATGGGCGGCGACCAGGACGGCCGCGTCGGAGGCGGTGGCGGCCAGGACCAGGGCGGCGGCGAGGGCGGTGAAGTGCGCGGCGGCCAGGCGGTGGGGGGCGACGCGGTCGGCGAGGGGCAGCAGCAGGGCGAAACCGGTCATCGAGCCGGCGAGCGCGGCGGAGGGGACGAGGCCGATCGCGGAGACCGGGACGTCCAGGTCGGCGGCGACGACGGTGAGGGCGGGCTGGAGCGTGTAGTTGTCGGCTATCGCCGTACCGGCCATGACGGCGAGCAGGGCGGTGGTGCCGCGGCGCGGTGGGGGTGTCACGGCCGGGCCGTCCGGCTCAGGAGCACGGCGTAGCGGCACTCGGTGTCGCCGGTGTTGGCGAAGACGCGCGGGGCGGGGTCGCCGAGTTCGATGACGTCACCGGGGCCGAGGTCGTGGACGGTGTCGCCGTCGTGGAAGGCGAGCCGTCCTTCCAGGACCCAGACCAGCTGGTGGAGGAAGGCGAAGGCGGCGGCGGGGTAGGGCACGCGGGCTCCGGCCGGGAGGCGGATCTCCGCGATCTCGGCGGGAAAGCGCGGACCGGCGATCTGGCGGCGCCGGTACCCGGTCTCGGGGTCGACCCACTCGGGGTCGTCCGCCGGGCGCCGCACTCCGGCCTCGGCGGGTTCCGCCGTCTCCGGCGCCTCCTCGGCCTGCGCGAGCAGCGAGGCCACGCTGAGCCGGAAGGCCGCGGACAGCTTGCCCAGCACGACGGCCGTGGGGTTGCTCTCGCCGCGCTCGATCCGGTTGATCATCGCCCGGGACACGCCGGAGGCGTCCGCGAGCTGCGCGAGCGTCCACCGGCGAAGTTCCCGCTCCGCGCGGATCCGGGTGGCGATCCGCTCGACCAGAGGATCTATCATATTGGACATGATTCCAATATACGAGAAGCGCGAGGGTGTGACGGTCCGGGCCGCGAGGCCGGAGGACTCCGAGGCGGTCGTCGCGATCCGCAACCACGCCGTCGAGCACTCGACGGCGCTGTGGACGCGGGTCCCGCACTCCCCCGCCGAGGGCCGGGCCTGGTTCGCCGACCACCTCGACCGCGGCTCGGCACTGGTCGCGGAGGTGGACGGCGAGATCGCCGGCTACGCGGCCTACGCCCCGTGGCGGGCGCTGGAGGGCTACCGGTACACGGTGGAGGACTCGGTCTACGTCCGCGAGGAGTTCCACGGCCGCGGAATCGGCGGCACTCTGCTCACCGCGCTCGTCGACCGGGCGCGCGCGGCCGGTATGCACAGCATGATCGCGGCCATCGAGTCGGGGAACACCACCTCGGTGCGGCTGCACGAGCGTCGGGGCTTCGTGCTCGTGGGCACGATGAAGGAGGCCGGCACCAAGTTCGACCGCTGGTTCGACCTGACGCTGATGCAGCTGCCGCTGGTCTGACGGCCGGCCTTCTCAGGGGTCCAGACCGGTCCGCCGGAGCCGCTCCGCCGTCCGCGCCGAGGTGACGCGCGGCGCCGGTGCGGCCGGTGCGCGTCCTCGCCGAGGTGACGCGCGGCGGCCTGTGTGCGGCCGGTGCCGACAGCAGGCCCTCCCAGGCGTCCGGGAGACCGGCGTCCACGGCCGCCCGGTAGGCGTCACGGGCGTCGGCGGTCCGACCGCGCTCCAGGTGCGGCGCGCCGAGCGCCGCGCACGCCTCCGCGTCCCCGGCATCGGCGCACCGTCACCCCCGCCCCGCTCGTCTCAGGCGTCCAGTGCGGCCAGCACCACCGACCTGGCCTCCTCCTGGACCCGGGCCAGATGGTCCGCGCCGAGGAAGGACTCGCCGTAGATCTTGTAGACGTCCTCGGTGCCCGAAGGGCGGGCCGCGAACCAGGCGTTGGCGGTGGAGACCTTGATGCCGCCGAGGGCGGCGCCGTTGCCCGGTGCCTCGGTGAGGACGGTGGTGACCGGGTCGCCGGCCAGGGTGTCGGCGGTGACCTGGCTCGGGGAGAGCTTCGCGAGCAGCGCCTTCTCCTCGCGGGAGGCCGGCGCGTCGACGCGCGCGTAGGCGGGGGCGCCGAAGCGGTCGGTGAGCTGCGCGTAGTGCTGCGACGGCGTCTTCCCCGTGACCGCGGTGATCTCGGAGGCGAGCAGCGCCAGGATGATGCCGTCCTTGTCGGTGGTCCACACCGAGCCGTCGCGGCGCAGGAACGACGCGCCCGCCGACTCCTCGCCGCCGAAGCCGAGCGAGCCGTCCGACAGGCCGTCGACGAACCACTTGAAGCCGACGGGGACTTCGACCAGCGGCCGGCCGACGTCCGCCGCGACCCGGTCGATCATGCCGGACGAGACCAGGGTCTTGCCGATGCCTGCGCCGGCCGGCCACCGCTCGCGGTGCGAGAAGAGGTAGGAGATCGCCACGGCCAGGTAGTGGTTGGGGTTCATCAGGCCGCCGTCGGGGGTGACGATGCCGTGCCGGTCGGCGTCGGCGTCGTTGCCGGTGGCGATGTCGAACCGGTCGCGCCGCTCGATGAGCGAGGCCATCGCGTACGGCGAGGAGCAGTCCATGCGGATCTTGCCGTCCCAGTCCAGCGTCATGAAGCGCCAGGTGGGATCGGTCAGCGGGTTGACCACGGTGAGGTCGAGGCGGTGCTCCTCGGCGATCCGGCCCCAGTAGGCCACCGAGGCGCCGCCCAGCGGATCGGCGCCGATGCGCACCCCGGCCGCGCGGATCGCGTCCAGGTCCAGCACGTTCGGCAGGTCGGCGACGTAGGCGCCGAGGAAGTCGTGGCGGCCGGTGCCGGGCGCGGCGAGGGCGCGGGCGTGGGGGATGCGCCGTACGTCCTTCAGGCCGCCGGTGATGATCTCGTTGGCGCGGTCCTGGATCCAGGAGGTCGCCTCGGAGCCGGCCGGGCCGCCGTGCGGCGGGTTGTACTTGAATCCGCCGTCGGCGGGCGGGTTGTGCGAGGGGGTGACGACCACGCCGTCGGCGAGTCCGGAGGTCCGGCCTCGGTTGTGGGTGAGGATGGCGTGCGAGACGGCCGGGGTGGGGGTGTAGCCGTCCGCCGCGTCGATGAGGACGGTGACGTCGTTGGCGGCGAACACCTCCAGCGCGGTGACCCGGGCCGGCTCGGACAGGGCGTGGGTGTCGGCGCCGAGGAAGAGGGGGCCGTCGGTGCCCTGGGCGGCGCGGTACTCGCAGATGGCCTGGCTGGTGGCGGCGATGTGGTCGTCGTTGAACGCCGCCGCGAGGGACGAGCCGCGGTGCCCGGAGGTGCCGAACGCGACCCGCTGCCCGGGGTCGGCCGGGTCGGGGCGCAGCGCGTAGTACGCCGTGACCAGGCGTGCCACGTCGATGAGGTCCTCGGGCCCGGCGACCTGCCCCGCTCGCTCGTCCTGCATCTGCCTGCTCCTCAGCAAGGTTGGACCGTCGGTTACGGCCCCATTCTCCCCTGCCGGGACCGTGGGGACGCGCACCGGGCCGCCGTTGTGGCCCACGTCCCCCGGGTGCGACGATGCGGGCCCCACGAGCGAAGGGACACCGCTGTGCCGTACGAGGACCAACGCCCGCCCGCCGCGGTGCTGTTCGACGCGCTGGGCGCGGAGTACGAGAAGGCCTTCGCGCACGCCCCGGACCATCTGGCGGCGCTGGAGTGGCTGCTGGAGCGGCTGCCGGCCGGGGCCCGGACGCTGGACGTGGGCAGCGGCACCGGACGGCCCACCGCGGCGGCGCTCGTCTCGGCGGGGCACTCGGTGCTGGGGGTGGACGTCTCGCCGGTGATGGTGGAGCTGGCCGCCCGGCAGGTTCCCGGGGCCGAGTTCCGGCAGGCGGACGTCCGTGAACTGTCCTTGGAGGAAGCGTCGTTCGACGGGATCTGTGTGTTCTTCTCCCTGCTCCAGATGAGCCGTGAGGAGCAGTCGGCGCTGGTGCGGCGGCTGGTCCGGGCGCTCCGGCCCGGTGGGCATCTGGTGCTGGCCACGGTGCCCGCGGACGTGGAGGGCCTGGAGATCGTCTTCATGGGGCAGCCGGTCCTGGCGACCAGCTTCGCCGAGGCGGAGTTCACCGCCCTGGCCGAGGCGGCGGGGCTGACGGTGCTGTCCAGTGACAGCACCGTCTTCACCCCGGACCATCCCGGCGCGGGGCCGGAGCCCCACCTCTTCCTGTACTGCCGTCGGGAGCAGTGACGCTCAGGCGACCTCCACCGGCCTCAGGCGACCTCGACCGTCCTCAGCCGATCTCCACCAGGAGGTCGCCGCCCTCGACCTGCTGGACGCGGTTCACGGCGAGCCGGGAGACCGTGCCGTCCTTGGCGGCGGTGATCGACGCCTCCATCTTCATCGCCTCGATGGTCGCCACGGTCGCCCCCGCGCTCACCTGGTCGCCCTCGGCGACGGCGAGGGTGACCACGCCCGCGAACGGCGCCGCGACATGGCCGGGGTTGGCGCGGTCGGCCTTCTCGGTGACCGGGACGTCCGAGGCCACCGAGCGGTCGCGGACCTGGATGGGCCGCAACTGGCCGTTCAGGGAGGACATCACGGTACGCATCCCGCGCTCGTCGGCCTCGCCGACCGCCTGGAGCTCGATCAGCAGCCGCACCCCGGGTTCGAGGTCGATGGCGTACTCCTTGGCCTGGCGCAGGCCGTAGAAGAAGTCCTTGCTGTCGAGGACGCTGGTGTCGCCGTAGCTCTGGCGGTGCGCCTCGAACTCGCGGGTCGGGGCGGGGAACAGCAGCCGGTTGAGGGTGGCGCGCCGCTCCTTGACCAGTCCCGCGCGGTCGGCGTCGGTCAGCGCGGTGGGCGGCTTGGCCTCGCCCCGGCCGCGCAGCGCCTTGCTGCGGAAGGGCTCGGGCCAGCCGCCGGGCGGGGTGCCCAACTCGCCGCGGAGGAAGCCGATGACGGAGTCGGGGATGTCGAACCGGTCGGGCTCGGCCTCGAAGTCGGCCGGGGAGACGCCCGCGCCCACCAGGTGCAGCGCCAGGTCGCCGACGACCTTCGAGGACGGGGTGACCTTCACCAGCCGGCCCAGCATCCGGTCGGCGGCGGCGTACATCGCCTCGATGTCCTCGAAGCGGTCGCCGAGGCCGAGCGCGACGGCCTGGGTGCGCAGGTTGGACAGCTGCCCGCCGGGGATCTCGTGGTGGTAGACGCGGCCGGTCGGCGCGGGCAGACCCGCCTCGAAGGGGGCGTAGACCTTGCGGACGCTCTCCCAGTACGGCTCCAGGTCGCCGACGGCGTGGATGTCGAGGCCGGTCGGGCGGGCGGAGTGGTCGGTCGCGGCGACGATCGCGGAGAGCGAGGGCTGCGAGGTGCTGCCCGCCATGGAAGCCACCGCGCCGTCCACGGCGTCCGCGCCCGCCTGCACGGCGGCGAGGTAGGTGGCGAGCTGGCCGCCCGCGGTGTCGTGGGTGTGCAGGTGCACCGGCAGGTCGAACTCGCGGCGCAGCGCCGAGACGAGGGTGGCGGCGGCCGGGGCGCGCAGCAGTCCGGCCATGTCCTTGACGGCGAGGACGTGGGCGCCCGCGTCGACGATCTTCTGCGCGAGCCGCAGGTAGTAGTCGAGGGTGTAGAGCCGCTCGTTCGGGTCGGACAGGTCGGCGGTGTAGCACAGAGCCACCTCGGCGACCGCGGTGCCGGTCTCGCGCACGGCGTCGATGGCGGGGCGCATCTGGTCGACGTCGTTGAGGGCGTCGAAGATGCGGAAGATGTCGATACCGGTGGCCGCGGCCTCCTGCACGAAGGCGTCGGTGACCTCGGTGGGGTACGGGGTGTAGCCGACGGTGTTGCGGCCGCGCAGCAGCATCTGGAGGCAGATGTTGGGTACGGCCTCGCGCAGCGCGGCGAGCCGCTCCCAGGGGTCCTCGGCGAGGAAGCGCAGGGCCACGTCGTAGGTGGCGCCGCCCCAGCACTCCAGGGAGAGCAGTTCGGGCAGGGTGCGGGCGACGACCGGGGCGACGGCGAGCATGTCCTTGGTGCGGACCCGGGTGGCGAGCAGTGACTGGTGGGCGTCGCGGAAGGTGGTGTCGGTGACGCCGAGGGTGGGGGCCTCGCGCAGGGCGCGGGCGAAGCCCTCGGGGCCGAGTTCGACGAGCCGCTGCCGGGAGCCCGCCGGGGGCCGTCCCTCGGGCAGCGGGGGGAGCTTGGCCATCGGGTCGGCGAGGTCGGGGCGTTCGCCGTGCGGCCGGTTGACGGTGACGTCGGCGAGGTAGGTGAGCAGCTTGGTGCCGCGGTCCGCGGAGTGGCGGGCGGTGAGCAGGTGCGGGCGCTGCTCGATGAAGGAGGTGGTGACCCGGCCGGCCTGGAAGTCGGGGTCGTCCAGCACCGCCTGGAGGAAGGGAATGTTGGTGGCGACGCCGCGGATGCGGAACTCGGCGACGGCGCGCCGGGCCCGGCCCACCGCGGCGGTGAAGTCGCGTCCCCGGCAGCTCAGTTTGACCAGCATCGAGTCGAAGTGGGCGCTGATCTCGGTGCCGGCGTGGGTGGTGCCGCCGTCCAGCCGGATGCCGGAGCCGCCCGGCGAGCGGTAGGCGCTGATCCGGCCGGTGTCGGGGCGGAAGCCGTTGGCGGGGTCCTCGGTGGTGATGCGGCACTGGAGGGCGGCGCCGCGCAGGGTGATGGTCTCCTGGGCGAGCCCGAGGTCGGCGAGGCTCTCCCCGGCGGCGATCCGCAGCTGGGCCTGGACCAGGTCGACGTCGGTGACCTCCTCGGTCACCGTGTGCTCGACCTGGATGCGCGGGTTCATCTCGATGAAGACGTGGTTGCCCTCGCGGTCGAGGAGGAACTCCACGGTGCCCGCGTTGCGGTAGCCGATCTGCCGGGCGAAGCGGACGGCGTCGGCGCAGATCCGGTCGCGCAGGGCGGGGTCGAGGTTCGGGGCCGGGGCGAGTTCGATGACCTTCTGGTGGCGGCGCTGCACCGAGCAGTCCCGCTCGTAGAGGTGGATGACGTCGCCCTGTCCGTCGGCGAGGATCTGCACCTCGATGTGGCGGGGCTCGACGACGGCCTTCTCCAGGAAGACGGTGGGGTCGCCGAAAGCGGACGCCGCCTCCCGGGACGCGGCCTCGATGGACTCGCGGAGCTGGGCGGGGTCCTCGACGCGGCGCATGCCTCGTCCGCCGCCGCCCGCGACGGCCTTGACGAAGACGGGGAAGCCGATGTCGTCGGCGGCGCGGACGAGTTCGTCGACGTCGTTGGAGGGGGCGGAGGAGCCGAGCACGGGGACGCCGGCCTCGCGGGCGGCGGCGACGGCGCGGGCCTTGTTGCCGGTGAGTTCGAGGATGGCGGCGTCGGGGCCGACGAAGGTGATGCCGGCCTCGGCGCATGCCTTGGCCAGCTCGGGGTTCTCGGAGAGGAAGCCGTAGCCGGGGTAGACGGCGTCGGCTCCAGCGCGGACGGCCGCGGCCACGATCTCGTCGACGGAGAGGTAGGCGCGCACCGGGTGCCCGGGTTCGCCGATCTCGTAGGCCTCGTCGGCCTTCAGGCGGTGCAGCGAGTTGCGGTCCTCGTGCGGGAAGACGGCGACGGTGCGCGCGCCGAGTTCGTAGCCCGCGCGGAACGCCCGAATCGCGATCTCGCCACGGTTGGCGACCAGCACCTTGCGGAACATTCGTGATCCCTTCGCCTGCCGGTGAGAGCCCCCATGGTGTCGGCAGCACCTCGCGTACGCCATGTGAACCTGGCCACGGAGGCGCGTAACACACCACGCTTCACTCTCCCGGACCGGGAGCGCCCGCTTCCGGCTCCGGTCGGCACGCCTACCCGCGCTCCGCGTCCCTAGTCGCCGCCGCCGCCTCCGCCACCGTCACCGCCGCCACCGTCGCCCCCGCCGGAGCCGTCGCCTCCGTCGCCGCCGTCGGAGCCCCAGCCGTCACCGCCGCCGGACTCGTTGTCGTCCCGCCCCTGGCCGAGGTTGCTGAACCAGGGCCGGTCCCACCAGTAGTCGGGGGCGACCGGCTCGCCGCCGAGACGACGGCGGCGTTCACGACGGAAGCGGGCGGCACCCGTGGTGTCGCCGAAGCCGAAGGCCACGGCGAAGGCGTGCGCCATCACGGCGTCCAGGGGGTCGCCGCTCTCGTGGTACACGGGGGTGAGGGGCAGCAGGATCGTGCCCGGCTGGAGTTCGGGCCGGCCGGCGTGGCGGGAGAGCAGGGCCACCCGGCGTTCGTCGCGCAGCAGCCAGGAGCTGCGCGCGCTCTCCCGCCGCAGCTCCCAGCAGTGTCCCGCGCAGCGCACCTCCACGCGGCTCCTGGACTTGCGGAGCTTCTTGGTGAAGGTCAGCTGGGCGGGGGCCTCGCCGACGGTCAGGCGCAGCCCCTGGGAGGAATCGGCGCCCTCGCCGAGGAAGCCGTACGGGGCGCGGATCCGCACGACGGGTGCGCCGGGTGCCCAGACGTCCACCCGCACCAGGCTGCGGTCCACGGCGACGGCGACGGCCCCGGTCGGCCCGGGTGCGTACCGGCGGGCCAGCCACAGCGGCACGCCCTCGGTCCGGGCCTGCTGGGCGAGGGCGGCGACCCGCTCGGGGCCGCCGCAGTGGCGTACCGCGAGTTCACCGAGGGTGCGGGCGAACCCGGCGGCGTCGCGGACCTTGTACGGCTTGGTGGTGCCGGTGGCGCGGGTCACCGGGACGGCGCCCGGTCCGTCCGCCAGTGCCTGGAGCGGGCGTTCCGAGCCACCGCCGCCGAGCCACTGTCCGCGCAGGTAGGCGTCGGCCATGGCAGCGAGGTTCAGCTCGCCGAGGGGCGTGGTGCGAAAGCCCCTGCGCAGGCCCTCCTCGGTCAGTTCGACGGTACGCGCCAGCGGGTTCCTCGACTGCTCGGCGTAGAGCACCTGGTTCACCACGGTCCCCCTGATCTCCTGTGGCTGCGCGGGTTGTCCCCGCACAGACAGAGTGCCGGACGTGTCCTCGTGGTTCCCGCCGGGGGCGGCGGGCTCAGGCCCAGGCCGTGACCGGGGTGAAGGAGCTGTCCTGCCGGAACAGGTCGGTGCCGTCGGAGCGTTCCACCCGCAGTTGGTAGCCGTAGTGCCGCAGGTAGTGGCCCGGGTAGTTGTACGACTCGAAGCGGAGCGAGCCCGTGGCCGTGCCGGTGCGGGCGATGAAGGTGGCGTCCCGGGCGAAGGTGGTGGTGCCGTCGTTCGCGGCGAAGCGGGCGCGGAAGTCGTAGTGGCGCAGGTAGTTGCCCGAGAAGTCGCGGAAGGAGCAGGCGCCCGCGTCGGCGAGACCGGCGGTGACGGTGAAGGTGGCCGCCTGCTTCTCGGCCGCGGTACTGGAGGCGCTCACCACGGGGAGGTTGAGCAGGGCGGACTGCTGCTGCCAGTAGCGGGTGGGGTAGTTGACGGACCGGAGGGAGCGGGTGACGTCGCGGGGCACCGACGGACCGCCCGTCACCGTCTCCTTGACCACCGTGAAGTGGCGTGCCGTGCCGGAGATCGCGGGCAGCGCGGCCGGCGCCGACCAGGTGGCGAAGGTGTCGTGGCTGTCGCTGTAGTAGTAGGTGCCGTCGCCGTAGCCGTCGAAGAACATCCGCCAGGCGCCGTTGTCGAGCTGGATCAGCGCCGGGCCCTCGCGGTAGCTGCCCCAGCCGGCCCAGTTGCCGGTGCGGGTGAGGGTGTAGGGGCCGGTGAGGGAGGGGGCGGTGCCGTACTCGATGTACTTGGTCGTCTCGTTCTTGGTGAAGGCGTGGTAGGTCGAGCCGATCCTGACCAGGAAGGTGTCGATGTGGTTCGCGCCGATGCCGGAGAGGACCACGGGCGCGGTCCACGCCGTCAGGGCCGAGTTCGTCGCCCGCAGCAGGTAGGGCGTGAAGATCCACTCGTTGTCGGTGGTGGAGCAGGACACGACGACGTTCACGCTGCCGTCGGTGTCGACGAAGAACTCGGGCGCCCAGGCGCGCGAGAGGTTGGCGATCGGCACCGGATGGTCGTACAGGAAGGTCCAGTTGACGCGGTCCGCGCTGCGGGCGAAGCCGATGGTGGTGCTGGTGTCCTGCCAGGTGCGGGTGGTGTAGGTGACGTAGTAGTAGCCGTCGGTGTGCCTGATGACGCTCGCGTCGCGGATGCGGCCGGCGGGCGGGGTGTAGGCGGAGGAGCGCAGCAGGCGGAAGTCGGTGGCGTCGTCGGACTGGTAGACGTTGACGGTGCCGTCGTCGCTGTGGGGGAACGGGACGATCGTGTAGCGGGTGGCGGATCCGCTCGGCGGCGCGGCGGCGTGGGCACGGCCGAGGAGTCCGGGGGTCTTCGACAGCAGGAACGCGGAGGCGGGCAGGGCGGCCAGCGTGCGCAGTACGGCACGGCGGGCGGGGTGCGGGGTCATGGGCGGCTCTCCCTCTGACACACGACAGGACTGATGCGATCCGATATCTCGAACCGAGTTCGGTAAATCGGTCAGAAGGTAGGGGTGGGCCGGGAGTGCGTCAATGGTTCGCGCAGGGCCGCGACACCCCCGGGAAACATGCATCGCACACCCGAGTCCGGCGCGTCGCGGAGCCGTTCCGTCCCGGCGGCACACAGGTTACTGTTCAGTAGACAACGCCGTCCCCGGAGGTGTCCCGCATGACGTCCGACCGTTCCGCAGGGCTCACGGAGTCCGCCCGCGCGCTGGCCGCCGGCGAGGTGACGTCCCGGACGCTGGTCGAGCAGGCCCTGGCACGCATCGAGGCGACGCAGGGCTCCCTCAACGCCTTCCGGGTCGTGCGGACCGAGGCCGCCCTCGCCGAGGCGGACGCGGCGGACCGGGAACTCGCCCACGGGGCGCGGCTCCCGCTGCTCGGCGTGCCGGTGGCGGTCAAGGACGACATGGACGTGGCCGGCGAGCCGACCGCCTTCGGCTGCCGGGGTGAGTACCCCGCGGTCACCGAGGACGGCGAGGCGGTACGGCGGCTGCGCGCGGCCGGGGCCGTGATCGTCGGCAAGACCAACACCTGCGAGCTGGGCCAGTGGCCGTTCACCGAGGGACCGGCCTTCGGCGACACCCGCAACCCCTGGAACCCCGGGCACACCCCGGGCGGTTCCTCCGGGGGTTCCGCGGCGGCCGTGGCCGCCGGACTGGTGCCCGCCGCGCTCGGTTCGGACGGCGCCGGGTCGGTGCGGATCCCGGCGTCGTGGACCCACCTGATCGGTGTCAAACCGCAGCGGGGCCGGATCTCCACCTGGCCGCGCGGCGAGTCCTTCCAGGGCATCACGGTCAACGGCACACTGGCCCGCACGGTCGCCGACGCGGCCCTGCTGCTGGACGCGGCGAGCGGCAACCACGCCCTCGACCCGCACCGCCCCGCCCCCGTGGACGCCTCGGCCGCCGCGGTCCGCGAGCCCGGCCGACTGCGCGTCGCCCTCTCCCTGAAGCCGCCCTTCACCGCCACCCCGGCCCGGCTGCGGCCCGAGGTGCGCGCGAAGGTCGTCGAACTCGCCGAGAGACTCGCCGCGTTGGGCCACACCGTGGAGGAGGCCGACCCGCCGTACGGACAGATCGGGCTGACCTTCGTACCCCGGGCGACCGCGGGCATCGCGGAGTGGGTGGGCGACGCCCCCTTCCCCGCGCTCCTGGACCGGCGCACCCACGGCGCCGCCCGGCTGGGCAAGCTGCTGGGCGGGGCACCGCTCAGGGCGGCCCGGCGCGCCGAGGCGGTCCTGCACCGGCGGATCGGCGGGTTCTTCGCGTCGTACGACGTGGTGCTCGCGCCGACGACGGCCGCTCCCCCGCCGCGGATCGGCGCGATGCTGGGGCTCGGCGGATTCGCCACCGACCGCGCCATGATCGCGGCCTGCCCTTTCGCCTGGCCGTGGAACGTGCTGGGCTGGCCCGGCGTCAACGTCCCCGCCGGTTTCGTCGCGGACGGGCTGCCGGTCGGCGCCCAACTCCTCGGTCCGGCCCACAGCGAGCCGCTGCTGATCTCGCTCGCGGCCCAGCTGGAGGCGGAGTTGCGCTGGCACGAGGCGTGGCCGCCGGGGCTGGTCGCCTCGGACGCTCCGGCCGTGTAGGTCGGACACGGCTGTGCCAACGACCCGGTCCCCGGCGTCGGTTCACCGCCGGGCACGCTCTACGGTGTGGTCCGTGACTGCGTCCACCGAACAGACCGAAGAGAACGTCCCCGGCCGCCAGGGCCGGTTCGCCACCGTGGAGGCCGACGCCCGCGGCGTGGGCCGGGTGCGCACCGAGTACTCGCCCGCGCACGACGGCGACCCCGACCCCGGCGAGATCGTGTGGACCTGGGTGCCGTACGAGGAGAACGACGGCCGGGGCAAGGACCGTCCGGTGCTGGTCGTGGCCCGGGAGGCGGCCGGCACCTTCCTCGCGGTGCAGTTGTCCAGCAAGCGGCACGACGCCGACCGCGACTGGGTGCCGATCGGGAGCGGACCGTGGGACCGCTCCGGGCGGGACTCCTGGGTGGACGTGGACCGGGTGCTGCGGCTGCACGAGCGGGGCATGCGGCGCGAGGCGTGCGCGCTGGACCGGATGCGGTTCAACCTGGTCCGCAACCGGCTGCGGGAGCGCTACGGCTGGCAGTGAGCCGCCCCCGCACCCCGGGCTACCGCGCCGCGAACGCTCGTTCGAAGGCGGTGCGGATCGCGGCCCGGGGTGTGCGGTCCAGGATGCCGAAGACCACGTGCGCGAAGCGCCCCTCGAACCGCCCGCCGGGTCCGAGCAGGGCCCGGAAGGCCTCCGCGACGTCCCCCGGGTCGTTCTGGAAGACCCCACAGCCCCAGGCGCCGAGCACCAGCTTGGGGTACCCCTCCGCGGCCGCCGCCTCCAGCACCCGCTCGGCACGGGACGCGAGGGCCCGCGGGAGTTCCGCGGCGCGCTCCGGCGCCGTACGGCGGACGACGCCCGCGTTGGGCGCCGGGGAGGTGAGGAAGCCGGCCAGGTACGGCTCGTCCAGCAGACGCCCGCGGTCGTCGCGGAAGACGGGCACGGCCGGTGAGTGGATGACCCGGTCCGTGTAGAAGGCGTCCCGGTGGGTGCGGTGGTGGTCGTAGAACTCCCGGACCTCGACCAGGCAGGTGTACAGCGCCGAGGCGCGGCACAGGGCCTCCTCCTGGGCCTGGGCGCCGTTGAGGTAGCCGCCGCCCGGGTTGCGGGCCGAGGAGAAGTTCAGCACGGCCGTGCCGGGGCCGAGCCGGCTCGCGGCCTCCAGGCTGCTCTCCCCGGTGACCTCGACGGTCGTCTCGCGTGGCGGCGCCGTGGGCACCGGTACGGGATCGGGCCCGTACAGGCGGGTTCCGCGCCGCGCGGCCCGTACCTCGTCCGCGATGGACACCTCGCGGCCGCCGGGCGCGGTGTAGCCGCCCGCCTCGACGATCCGCTCCGTCTGCTGTGCGACGCTCCGCAGGCGCGCGCTCAAGGCGCCACCCCCGTGAGCGCCTTGAGCGCGCGCCGGGCGCACTCCCCCGTCGTGCTCATGCACGCATCGTGGGCGATGCTCTACAGGTGGTGCAAGCGAGTTTCCGGGTACGCGAATGTCCTCGAAAACGTGCGGGAACGGGATGTGACCGATCCCGGACATCGGGGCAGGCGCCCTTGTGCGGACTCACTTCACCGTCTTGGGTGGGACGAGTGTGCCGTCCCGGCCCACCCGAAATGCCGGGTCGGTGGCATGGTGGAATATCAGGAGGATCCCGATATGCCCGATTCAACCGGCGGCTCCCCGCCGAGCGGCTGTACCAGGCCCCGCACCTCGGTCTCCGAGGCCGAGGTCGAGGCCCTCGTCCGCGGAATCTGCTTCAAGACCGGACCGCCCCGCACCCTCGGTGTCGAGGTGGAATGGCTCGTCCACGAGCTGCGCAGCCCGCAGCTCCCCGTCACGTCCGAACGACTCGCGGCGGCCTACGCCGCCCTGCGGACCGTACCCCTGGGATCGGCCCTCACCGTCGAACCAGGCGGCCAGCTGGAGCTCAGCTCGCCGCCCGCCGCCTCCCTGACGGAGTGCGTCGACACCGTCTCCGCCGACCTCGACGCCGTCCGCGCCACCTTGCGCGAGCACGGCCTCGGCCTCGTCGGCATCGGCCATGATCCCTGGCACGAACCCCGTCGCTACCTGCGCGAACCGCGCTACGACGCCATGGAGACCTGCCTGGACCGCAGAGGTCCGGCGGGCCGCGCCATGATGTGCACCTCCGCCTCCGTCCAGGTCTGCCTCGACGCCGGCCACGAGGAACCCGGGCCCCTCGGCCATGTGCGGCGCTGGTGGCTCGCCCACCACCTGGGCGCGGTCCTGGTGGCGGCCTTCGCCAACTCCCCGCTGGCCGGGAACGAGCCCACCGGGTGGCGCTCGACCAGGCAGCTGCTGTGGATGGAGATCGGCGCCGGCCGGGCGGGCGGTCCCCCGCTGGACGGCGATCCGCGGGCCGCGTGGGCCCGGCACGTGCTGGACGCCCCGGTGATGTGCGTGCGGCAGGAGAGCGGCCCGTGGGACGTCCCGGAGGGGCTCACCTTCCGGGAGTGGACCCGGTCGGCGGCGCCGAGACCGCCCACCGAGGAGGATCTCGGCTACCACCTGACGACACTGTTCCCGCCGGTCAGACCGCGCGGCCATCTCGAACTGCGCATGATCGACGCACAGCCGGGCGACGACGGCTGGATCGTCCCGCTCGCCGTGACGGCCGCGCTCTTCGACGACCCCGAGGCCGCCGAGACGGCCTACCGGGCGGTGAAGCCGCTCGCCGAGCGCGCCGAGCCGCTGCCCGCGCCGCACAACCCGCTGTGGACCGACGCGGCCCGGCACGGCCTGAACGACCCCGAACTGCACGAGGCGGCCGTCGTCTGCTTCGCCGCCGCGCTGGAGGCGCTGCCCCGCATGGGCGCGGCCCCCGAGGTCACGGCCGCCGTGGCCGCGTACCGGGACCGCTACATCAGCCGGGGCCGCTGTCCGGCCGACGATCTGCTCGACCGCCTGAACGGGAAGGACATCCGCACATGACCGACCCCGCCACCGACATGGACATCGACGCCGGCACCGCCCTCGGTGTCGACGCCGGCGTCCTCGGTGTCGACGTCGACACCGAGACGCTCAGGAAACGGGCGCTCACCACCCTCGTCACCGCCCGGGACCGCACCACCCTCCTCACCAGCTGCGTCGAGGACCCGGACCTGACCGCACAGCACTCCCCCCTGATGTCGCCGCTGGTGTGGGACCTGGCGCACATCGGCAACCAGGAGGAGCAGTGGCTGCTGCGGGCCGTCGCGGGCCGCGAGGCCATGCGCCCCGAGATCGACGGCCTCTACGACGCCTTCGAGCACCCGCGCTCCGCCCGCCCCACCCTGCCGCTGCTGCCGCCCGCCGAGGCCCGCCAGTACGCCGCCGAGGTGCGCGGCCGGGTGCTGGACCTGCTGGAGAGCCACGCGTTCGGCGGGACCCGGCTCACCGAGGCGGGCTTCGCCTTCGGCATGATCGCCCAGCACGAACAGCAGCACGACGAGACGATGCTGATCACCCATCAGCTCCGTACGGGGCCACAGGCGCTGACCGCCCCGGACCCCGCGCCCGCCCCGCTGTTCACCGGCCCCGCCGAAGTCCTCGTCCCCGGCGGCCCGTTCACCATGGGAACCTCGACCGAACCGTGGGCGCTGGACAACGAACGCCCCGCGCACCGCCGCGAGGTGGCCGCCTTCCACATCGACACCGCACCGGTGTCCAACGGCGCCTACCAGGCGTTCATCGAGGACGGCGGCTACGACGACGAGCGCTGGTGGGACCCGGCCGGCTGGACGCACATCCGGCAGCACTCCGTCCACGCGCCGCTGTTCTGGCGGCGGGACGGCAAGCAGTGGCTCAGGCGCCGCTTCGGCGTCACCGAGGTGGTACCGGCCGACGAGCCGGTGGTGCACGTGTCCTGGTACGAGGCGGACGCCTACGCACGCTGGGCGGGGCGCCGGCTGCCCACCGAGGCCGAGTGGGAGAAGGCCGCCCGGCACGACCCGGCCGGCGACCGCTCCACCCGCTACCCGTGGGGGGACGAGGACCCTGCGCCCGAGCACGCCAACCTCGGCCAACGGCATCTGCGCCCGGCCCCCGTCGGCAGCTATCCCGAGGGCGAGTCGCCGCTCGGTGTACGGCAGTTGATCGGGGACGTGTGGGAGTGGACGGCGAGCGACTTCCTGCCCTACCCGGGGTTCGTCGCCTTCCCCTACAAGGAGTACTCGGAGGTGTTCTTCGGGCCGGAGTACAAGGTGCTGCGCGGCGGCTCGTTCGCCGTGGACGCGGTGGCCTGCCGGGGCACGTTCCGCAACTGGGACTACCCGATCCGCCGGCAGATCTTCTCCGGGTTCCGCACGGCACGCTCGGAGCGCGTCTGATGTGCCGTCACCTGGCCTTCCTGGGGCCCGAGGAGCCCCTGGGCAGACATGTCGTCGAGCCCCCGCACGGTCTGTACCGGCAGTCCTGGGCGCCGCGGCGGCAACGGCACGGGACGGTCAACGCCGACGGGTTCGGCGTCGGCTGGTACGCCGCCGGCGATCCGGTGCCGGCCCGCTACCGGCGGTCCGGGCCGATCTGGGCGGACCAGTCCTTCGCCGACCTGGCCCGGGTCGTACGGACCACCTCGCTGCTGGCGGCGGTCCGGGACGCGACCCTGTCCGGCGCGGACGCCGAGGCCGCGGCGGCGCCCTTCGCCTCGGGGCCCTGGCTGTTCAGCCACAACGGCGCCGTGCCCGGGTGGCCCGGCTCGCTGGCGCCGCTGACCGGGACGCTGCCCCCGGCGGACCTGCTGTCGCTGGAGGCCCGCAACGACTCCGCGTTCGTGTGGGCGCTGGCGCTGGCCCGGCTGCGGGCCGGGGACGACCCCGGCGAGGCGCTGGGCGACACGGTCCGTGAGGTCGCCGAAGCGGCGCCGGGCGCCCGCCTCAACCTGCTGCTGACCAGCGGCACCGCCATCGCGGCCACCGCCTGGGGCGACACGCTGTGGTACCGCACGGCCCCCGGCGCGGGCACGGTCGTCGCCTCCGAGCCGTACGACGACGATCCGCTGTGGCACGAGGTACCGGACCGCACACTCCTCGTCGCGAACGGCCGCGACGTCACTCTCACTCCCCTCAAGGAGCCGGGCGAGACACCGGCACCGACCGCACCACCGAAGGAGCCCCGCACGTGAGCCCGTTCCTTCTCACCCGCCAACTGCCCGAGGACGCCACCGGGGCCGCCCTGCGCGCGGACGTCCTCGGCGGCCTGACCCGCACCCCCAAGACGCTCCCGCCGAAGTGGTTCTACGACGCCCACGGCAGTGAACTGTTCGAGCAGATCACGGAGTTGCCCGAGTACTACCCGACCCGCGCCGAACGCGAGATCCTCGTGGCCCGCGCGGGCGAGATCGCCGCCGCCACCGGCGCCCGCACCCTGGTCGAACTGGGCTCGGGCTCCTCGGAGAAGACCCGGTACCTGATCGACGCGCTGGGCGCACTGCACACCTACGTCCCCGTCGACGTCAGCGAGAGCGCCCTCACCCAGGCCGGACAGACCCTCGTCGAGGAGCGGCCCGGTCTCTCCGTGCACGCGCTGATCGCCGACTTCACCGGCGGGCTCACCCTGCCCGACACCCCGGGGCCGAGGCTGGTGGCGTTCCTCGGCGGCACGATCGGCAACCTGCTGCCCGCCGAACGCGCCGCCTTCCTCACCCGGGTCCGGTCCCTGCTGGCGCCGGGCGACGCCCTGCTCCTCGGCACCGACCTGGTCAAGGACGAGGACGTCCTGGTCAGAGCGTACGACGACGCGGCCGGGGTGACAGCGGCGTTCAACAAGAACGTGCTGGCCGTCGTCGACCGTGAACTCGGCGCCGACTTCGATCCGGAGGCGTTCGAGCACGTGGCGCTCTGGGACGCCGAGAACGAGTGGATCGAGATGCGGCTGCGGTCCCGCACGGACCAGACCGTGAAGGTGCCCGCCCTGGACCTCGCGGTCGACTTCGCGGCCGGGGAGGAGCTGCACACCGAGATCTCGGCGAAGTTCCGCAAGGAGGGCGTGCGCGCCGAACTGTCCGCGGCGGGGCTGGAGCTGGCCCACTGGTGGACGGACGAGGAGGGCCGCTTCGCGCTGTCACTGAGCGTGGCGCGGTGACCGACGGCTCGCGCGGCGTCGCCGCCTGAGGCACCGTGGAAGGACGGAGAGGAGACCCCGCATGTCGAACCACACCTATCGGGTCACCGAGATCGTCGGCAGCTCGCACGAGGGCGTCGACCAGGCGATCCGCAACGGCGTCGCCCGTGCCTCGCAGACCCTGCGCAACCTCGACTGGTTCGAAGTGACCCAGGTCAGGGGCCAGCTCGACAACGGAGAGATCGCGCACTGGCAGGTCGGCCTGAAGGTCGGCTTCCGCCTCGACGACACCGACTGAGCGGCCGGAACCTCAGGTCCGCCCCTCCCGTTCCTGCGCCGAGCGCAGCGCGGCGGAAGGGGCGGTCCAGTTGGCCCGTACGACGGTGTAACCGGCCCGTTCGGCGTCCTGGCAGACCAGCTCGTCGTCGTCCACCAGGACCCGGATCTCCCGGGTCCTGGCCAGCCGGGCGAGGATCTCCAGCTTGGTGCGCCGGGCGGGCCTGCGGTCGGTGTCCCGGCGCATGTGCACCCGGCCCTTGGGCAGCGCCTGGGCGGCGAGCCAGGCCAGCGTGTCGGCCCGGCACCGCTCGGGCCGCCCGGTGAGATAGACGACCTCGCACTCCTCGGCGGCGGCCAGCGCCATGGCGACGCCCTCGGGGATCGGCGGGTCCGCGGGCGCGGCGGCGAAGAACCCCTCCCAGTCGCGTGGCGCGGTCCGCAGGAAGTGCTGCCGGTGCGCGGTGTCGGCGAGGGTGTTGTCGAGGTCGAACACGGCGAGCGGCCGCCTGCTGCTGTCGGTCACGCCGCCCACCTTACGCAGCGCGCGGCCCGGCCCCGGCGAGGGCGGCCGAGCGGGGGCGTGCCGGGAATGCCGTGGGCCGCCCGGCGTTGAACCTTCCGTGAGCTCCCTGATCGCCGGCACCCGCTTCTCCGTCCTCGACCGTTCCCGTGTCCGCGAGGGGCACGGCGACGCCGAGGCACTGCGCGACACCGTCGCCCTCGCGGGCGAGCTGGAGCGGCTCGGCTACCACCGGTTCTGGGTCTCGGAACACCACGGGGTACCCGGAGTCGCCGGTTCCGCGCCGACCGTGCTGGCCGCTGCGGTCGCCTCGGCGACCCGCACCATCCGGGTGGGTACCGGCGGGGTGATGCTGCCCAACCACCGGCCGCTGGTCGTGGCCGAGCAGTTCGGGATGCTGGAGTCCCTCTTCCCGGGCCGCATCGACATGGGGCTCGGCCGGTCGGTGGGGTTCACCGACGGCGTGCGCAGGGCGCTGGGCCGGGGCAAGGACGACGCCGACGACTTCGCCGGGCAGCTCGACGAACTGCTGAGCTGGTTCCGCGGCACCTCACCGGAGGGCGTCCGGGCCCGGCCCGCCGAGGGTCTGACCGTGCCGCCGTTCGTGCTGGCCATGGGCGAGGGCGCCGCCGTAGCGGCCCGGGCCGGCCTTCCGATGGTCATCGGCGACCTCCGCGACCGCGCGAGGATGCAGCGGGGCATCGACCGCTACCGGGCGGACTTCCGGCCCTCGGTGTGGGCCGGGGAACCGTACGTCGTCGTCTCCGGGACCGTCGCCGTGGCCGACAGCCCGGAGGCGGCCCGGCGGCTGCTCGTCCCGGAGGCCTGGTCCATGGCGTACTCCCGCACCCACGGCACCTTCCCTCCGCTGCCGCCCGCCGAGCGGGTGGAGTCGCTCACCATGACCGCGAAGGAGCGCGACTTCTACGAGCGGGGGCTCGCCGGCCACATCGCGGGCACCGAGGAACAGGTGGCGGACGAACTGGAGGTCCTGCTCAAGGAGACCGGCGCGCAGGAGGTCCTGGTGACGACGAGCACCCACGACCGCCGGGCCCTGCTCGACTCCCACCGACGGCTCGCCGGGATCGTCGGGGGAACGGCCCGCTGACCGGGGGCCGCGCACGACCTCTCACGGCCCCGACCTGGTCGGTCGCATAGAATTGCGGGGTTTGTCCCCACCTCGTCGCGTACGGAGATGCCCCTCATGCCCGACTCCCCCGACCCGTACGTCCGGGTCCGCGGTGCCCGCGAGCACAACCTCAAGGGTGTGGACGTCGACATCCCGCGGGACGTGCTGGCCGTGTTCACCGGGGTCTCCGGCTCCGGTAAGTCCTCGCTGGCCTTCGGCACGATCTACGCGGAGGCCCAGCGCCGCTACTTCGAGTCGGTGGCGCCGTACGCGCGCCGGCTGATCCACCAGGTGGGGGCACCGAAGGTGGGCGAGATCACCGGGCTGCCGCCCGCGGTCTCCCTCCAGCAGCGCCGCTCGACACCGACCTCGCGCTCCTCGGTCGGCACGGTCACCCAGCTCTCCAACTCCCTGCGCATGCTGTTCTCCCGCGCGGGCGACTACCCGCCGGGCGCCGAACGGCTCGACTCCGACGCCTTCTCCCCCAACACGGCGGCCGGTGCCTGCCCCGAGTGCCACGGTCTCGGGCGGGTCCACCGGACGACCGAGGAGTCGCTGGTCCCCGACCCCTCGCTGTCGATCCGGGACGGCGCGATCGCGGCGTGGCCCGGGGCCTGGCAGGGCAAGAACCTGCGGGACATCCTCGGCGCGCTCGGCCACGACGTCGACCGGCCCTGGCGCGAACTGCCCGCGCAGGAGCGGGAGTGGATCCTGTTCACCGACGAACAGCCGGTGGTCACAGTCCACCCGATCCGGGACGCGGACCGTATCCAACGGCCGTACCAGGGCACGTACATGAGCGCCCGGAGGTACGTCATGAAGACGTTCTCCGACTCCCGCAGCGCGACGCTGCGCGCCCGTGCGGAGCGCTTCCTGACCAGTGCGCCCTGTCCCGCGTGCGGCGGCAGCAGGCTGCGCCCCGAGGCCCTCGCGGTGACCTTCGCCGGCCGGACGATCGCCGAACTGGCCGCGCTGCCGCTGACGGAACTCGCCGGCATCCTGCACGGCGGCTCGGAGGCGGTCCGGGTGCTCACCGACGACCTGCGCTCCCGGATCGGCCCGGTGGTGGAACTGGGGCTCGGCTACCTCAGCCTCGACCGTTCCACCCCCACGCTCTCCGCGGGCGAGCTGCAACGCCTCAGGCTCGCCACGCAGTTGCGCTCCGGACTCTTCGGGGTCGTGTACGTCCTCGACGAGCCGTCCGCCGGACTGCACCCCTCGGACACGGAGGCGCTGCTCACCGTACTGGCGCGACTGAAGGCCGCCGGGAACTCGGTGTTCGTGGTCGAGCACCACCTGGACGTGGTCCGCGGCGCGGACTGGCTGGTGGACGTGGGCCCGCGCGCCGGCGAGCACGGCGGGCGGGTCCTGCACAGCGGTCCGCCCGCGCAACTGGCCGCGGTGCCGGAGTCGGAGACGGCCCGTTTCCTCTTCGGCCGCTCCTCCCTTCCGGACCGTCGGCTCCGCGCGCCCACGGGGCAGTTGAAGGTCGGCCCGGTGACCCGGCACAATCTGCGCGCGGTGACCGCCGAGTTCCCGCTCGGGGTGTTCACCGCCGTCACCGGGGTCTCCGGTTCGGGGAAGTCCACGCTCGTCGGGGAGATCACCGAGGAGTCGGCGGGCGTCGGCCGGCTGGTGTGCGTCGACCAGAAGCCGATCGGCCGGACCCCGCGCTCCAACCTCGCCACCTACACGGGCCTGTTCGACGCGGTACGCAAGGCGTTCGCCGCGACGGACCTCGCCCGGGAGCGGGGGTACGGCGTCGGCCGCTTCTCCTTCAACGTGGCGGGAGGGCGCTGCGAGACCTGCCAGGGCGAGGGCTTCGTCAGCGTGGAACTCCTCTTCCTGCCCAGCACCTACGCGCCCTGCCCGGACTGCGGGGGCAGCCGCTACCACCCCGAGACGCTCGAAGTGACCTACCGGGGACGGAACATCGCACAGGTGCTGGACCTCACGGTGGAAGCGGCCGCCGACTTCTTCGCGGACAGCCCCCAGGTGTCCCGGAGCCTGTCCGCCCTGCTCGACGTCGGCCTCGGCTACCTGCGGCTCGGGCAGCCCGCCACCGAGCTGTCCGGCGGCGAGGCCCAGCGGATCAAGCTGGCGAGTGAACTCCAACGGGGCCGCCGCGCCCACACCCTGTACCTCCTGGACGAACCGACCACGGGCCTGCACCCGGCCGACGTCGAGGTCCTGACGGCCCGACTCCACGCCCTGGTGGACGACGGCCACACCGTGATCGTCGTCGAGCACGACATGTCGGTCGTGGCGGCCGCGGACTGGGTCATCGACCTGGGCCCCGGCGGCGGCACCGCAGGCGGCCGCATCGTAGCCGCGGGCCCCCCACCCCAGATCGCCCAAACCCAAAGCCCCACGGCCCCCTACCTAACCCGCGCCCTCACCCCAACGCCCCCAGGGGCGCGAGGAACTGCGCAACCGGCCACAACAGCCCCGCACCCAACACCCAACCAGCACCCCCACTAACCCCAGGGGCGCGAGGAACCGCGCGACCAACCACAACGGCGCCGCACCGCCGAACGAGCCGACACCCCCACCCCCCAGGGGCGCGGGGAACTGCGCGACCAGCCACAACAACCCCGCACCCAACACCCAACCACCACCCCCACTAACCCCAGGGGCGCGAGGAACCGCGCGACCAGCCACAACAACCCCGCACCCAACACCCAACCAGCACCCCCACTAACCCCAGGGGCGCGGGGAACTGCGCGACCAGCCACAACAGCGCCGCACGCAACAGACGACCCTAGCCCCCCAGATCCGCATGGGCCCGACCCGGCCCAGCCACCGCAGGTACCGGCTGGGCCGCCCGAGCCAACCCCCGCCGATCAAGATGAACCCCCGCCGGGATAGCGGCCCGGATCTCGACCTCCGCCACCAGCCGCCGAGCCGTGACCACCCGCCACACCGACGCAAGCAACGAGTCCTCCCCCACGAACGCGGGCGCCGTACTCGCCGCACCCCCCTCGACCCGGTACCGCAGCCGAACCGGCTGCACCGGCACCCCCGCGTCCAGCGCGGCCTGGAACACCGCCCGCCGAAAGGCGCCCTGCGCCCGCCCGCACCAGGTGCTGCCCTCGGGGAAGGCGACCACCGCCGCACCGGAGCGGAGCGCGTCGGCGATCCGGGCCACCGTCCGGGGCAGCTCCCGCAGCCGGTCCCGTTCGATGAAGAGCGCACCGCTGCGCGCGGTCAGCCCGCCCGCCACCGGCCACCCCCGGATCTCGGCCTTGGCCAGCATCCGGGCCGGACGGACCGCGGCCAGCAGCGGGATGTCCAGCCAGGAGATGTGGTTGGCGACCAGGAGCAGCCCGCCGTCCGGGGCCACCGCGCCGCCCGTGACCCGCAGACGCACGCCCGCGGCACGGACCACGGCCCGGCTCCAGCCCCGGATCAGCACGTCGCGCCGGGCCACAGGCACCAGCCGGGACACCGGCAGCAGGGCGACCCCCACCAGGAGCGTCACCAGCAGCGCCACGATCCGCAGCACCGCGCGCGGCACGTCCGCGACGGTCCGGCCGGCCGTGACGCAGACCTGTGGCGAGCAGGGCGCGGTGGGCAGCCAGGCACTGGTCGGCACGACCGGCCGGGGCACGGCGGCGACCGCGGCCCGCCGCTCTCGCCTCTCCCGCCGCCGGGACAGCGCCCCGGCACCGGCCGGGAGGACCGCCGCCGCCCCCGTACGCAGGGGGCTCATCAGGCCGGGACGAGCGAGAGGAAGTGCTTCAGATAGCGCGCGTTGACCCGGCGCATCGACAGCAGCACGTACAGGTCGGCGACCCCGAAGTCCGGGTCGTGGGCGGGCTCCGCGCAGACCCACGCGCCGAGCCGGAGGTAGCCGCGCAGCAGCGGGGGGAGTTCGGTGCGGCCCTGCGGACGGGCCACGCCCTCGGGGCTCCAGGGCAGCAGCGGACGGACCCGGTACTCCTCGGGTGCCAGGTGCTTCTCCCTGACCCGGTCCCAGGTGGCCGCGGCGAGGGTGCCGCCGTCGGCGAGCGGGACGGAGCAGCAGCCGGCCAGCCACTCGTGGCCGTTGTCGACCATGTAGCGCGCTATGCCGGCCCAGATCAGGCCGATGACCGCGCCGTCGCGGTGGTCGGGGTGGACGCAGGAGCGGCCGACCTCGACCAGACCGGGGCGGATCGGGTCGAGGGGGGCGAGGTCGAACTCGCCCTCCGAGTAGAGCCGTCCGGCGACCGCGGCGCGGTCCGGGGGCAGCAGCCGGTAGGTGCCGACGACCTGGCCGGTGCCGGTCTCGCGGACCAGCAGGTGGTCGCAGTAGGCGTCGAAGGCGTCGATGTCGTGCCCCGGCTGCGGGGTGTCGAGGAGGGCGCCCATCTCGCCGGCGAAGACCTCGTGGCGCAGGCGCTGCGCGGCGCGCACGTCGTCCTCGGTGCGGGCGATGCCCACGGTGTAGCGGGTGGGGGCCGCCGGCTGCGGGGGGCGGTCGAGCGTGGAAACGCCGTTCATGGCTCTCTCCTGGTCACGGCCGGGGACGGTTGAGCGGCCGGAACAGTTCTTCCGACGCCGGGCGTCGGGCGCGTGACAGGCGTCGGGAGAGCGGATGTGAGGATGTTGAATGGCAGGGGCCGGAACGGCGAAGCGGGGCCGGGGAGCACCTCCCGACCCCGCTCGTCCGCACGTTTTCGGCGAACGTTCACTGTGCCGCTACGGCACTACCGCTTGCCGACCTTGCGGGTGGCGCGCAGCCACTCCTTGTTCATGCCGGTGATGGAGAAGAGCGGGATGCCCTTGGGGCAGGCGGTGGCGCACTCCCCGGCCAGCGTGCAGCCGCCGAAGCCCTCCTCGTCCATCTGCGCCACCATGTCCAGCACCCGGGTCTCCCGCTCGGGGGCGCCCTGGGGCAGCACGTTCAGGTGGTTGATCTTCGCGGAGGTGAAGAGCATGGCCGCGCCGTTGGGGCAGGCGGCGACGCACGCCCCGCAGCCGATGCACTCGGCGTGCTCGAAGGCGAAGTCGGCGTCGGGCTTGGGCACCGGCGCGGCGTGCGCCTCCGGGGCGGCACCGGTGGGCGCGGTGATGTAGCCGCCCGCCTGGATGATCCGGTCGAAGGCGGACCGGTCGACGACGAGGTCCTTGATGACGGGGAACGCGGAGGCCCGCCAGGGCTCGATGTCGATCGTGTCGCCGTCGTCGAAGGACCGCATGTGCAGCTGGCAGGTGGTCGTCCGCTCCGGCCCGTGCGCGTCTCCGTTGATCACCAGGGAGCAGGCGCCGCAGATGCCCTCGCGGCAGTCGTGGTCGAAGGCGACCGGGTCCTCGCCCTTGAGGATGAGCTCCTCGTTGAGGGTGTCGAGCATCTCCAGGAAGGACATGTCGGAGGAGATCCCGTCCACCTCGTAGGTGGACATGGCGCCTTCGGCGCCGGCGTTCTTCTGCCGCCAGACGCGCAGGGTGAGCTTCATGCGTAGCTCCGCTGAGTGGGGTGGACGTACTCGAAGACCAGGTCTTCCTTGTGCAGGGTGGGGGCCGCTCCGGTCCCGGTGAACTCCCAGGCGGCGGCGTACGCGAACTCGTCGTCGCGCCGTTCGGCCTCGCCGTCGGCGGTCTGGGACTCCTCGCGGAAGTGGCCGCCGCAGGACTCGGCGCGGTGCAGCGCGTCGAGGCACATCAGCTCGGCGAGCTCCAGGTAGTCGACGACCCGGTTGGCCTTCTCCAGCGACTGGTTGAACTCCTCGCCGGTACCGGGGACCTTGATGCGCCGCCAGAACTCCTCGCGGATCTGCGGGATGCGCTCCAGGGCCTTGCGCAGCCCGGCGTCGGTGCGGGCCATGCCGCAGAACTCCCACATGAGTTCGCCGACCTCGCGGTGGAAGGAGTCGGGGGTGCGGTCGCCGTCGACGGAGAGGAGCAGGTTGATCCGGTCCTCGGTCTCGGCCAGCACCTCCTGGACGGCGGGGTGTTCGGCGGTCACCGGCTCCTGGTGCGGGTTGCGGGCCAGGTAGTCGTTGATGGTGGCCGGCAGGACGAAGTAGCCGTCGGCGAGGCCCTGCATCAGCGCGGAGGCGCCGAGGCGGTTGGCGCCGTGGTCGGAGAAGTTGGCCTCGCCGACCGCGAACAGGCCGGGGATCGTGGTCTGGAGGTCGTAGTCGACCCACAGCCCGCCCATCGTGTAGTGCACGGCGGGGTAGATCCGCATGGGCACCTGGTACGGGTCCTCGTCGGTGATCCGGTGGTACATGTCGAAGAGGTTGCCGTACTTGGCCTCGACCGCCTTGCGGCCCATGCGCTTGATGGCGTCCGCGAAGTCGAGGTAGACGCCCTGGCCGCCGGGGCCGACGCCGCGGCCCTCGTCGCAGACGTTCTTCGCGGCGCGGGAGGCGATGTCACGCGGGACGAGGTTGCCGAAGGAGGGGTAGATGCGTTCCAGGTAGTAGTCGCGCTCGTCCTCGGGGATCTTGTTGGCGGGCCGGTCGTCGCCCTTGGCCTTCGGCACCCAGATCCGGCCGTCGTTGCGCAGCGACTCGCTCATCAGCGTCAGCTTGGACTGGTGGTCGCCGGTGCGCGGGATGCAGGTCGGGTGGATCTGCGTGAAGCAGGGGTTGGCGAAGTAGGCGCCGCGCCGGTGGGCGCGCCACACGGCGGTGGCGTTGGAGTTCATGGCGTTCGTCGACAGGTAGAAGACGTTGCCGTAGCCGCCGGAGGCGAGGACGACGGCGTCCGCGAAGTACGTGTCGATCCTGCCCGTGATCAGGTCGCGGGCGACGATGCCGCGGGCCCGTCCGTCGATGACGACCAGGTCGAGCATCTCGGTGCGCGGGTGCATCTCGACGTTGCCCGCGGCGATCTGCCGGGACAGTGCCTGGTAGGCGCCGAGGAGGAGCTGCTGGCCCGTCTGGCCGCGGGCGTAGAAGGTGCGGGAGACCTGGACGCCGCCGAACGAGCGGGTGTCGAGCAGGCCGCCGTACTCGCGGGCGAACGGCACGCCCTGGGCGACGCACTGGTCGATGATCTCGACGGAGATCTGCGCGAGGCGGTGGACGTTGGACTCGCGGGCCCGGAAGTCGCCGCCCTTGACGGTGTCGTAGAACAGACGGTGCACGGAGTCGCCGTCGTTGCGGTAGTTCTTGGCGGCGTTGATGCCACCTTGCGCGGCGATGGAGTGGGCCCGGCGCGGGGAGTCCTGGTAGCAGAACTGGACGACGTGGTAGCCCTGTTCGGCGAGGGTGGCCCCGGCGGAGCCGCCGGCCAGTCCGGTGCCGACGACGATCACCGTGTGCTTGCGCCGGTTGGCGGGGTTGACCAGCTTGGCCTCGAAACGGCGCTTGTCCCAGCGCTCGTTGACCGGGCCCTGGGGCGCCTTGGTGTCGGTGACCGGCTCGCCGGTCCGGTAGTCGGTGTAGGTCATCTCAGCTCACCACTCCGGTCATGACGCCCACGGGCACGGCGAGGAAGCCGCACGTGAGCAGCACTGCTAGAACGTTGGCGACGGTCTTCAGGGCGCGGTCGCGGGTGCGGCTGCCCGCGCCCAGGGTCTGGGCGGCGCTCCAGAAGCCGTGCCGGATGTGCATGCCGACGGCGAGCACGGCGACGATGTAGATGACGTTGCCGTACCAGGTGGAGAAGGTGTCCACGACGTTCTGGTACGGGCGTCCCTCCTCGAAGCCGCCCGAGTGCACGGTGCCGGTGGTCAGGTCGAGGATGTGCCAGACGATGAACAGGGCGAGGATGATCCCGCCCCAGCGCATGGTCCGGGTCGCGTAGCTCGACCGGGCCTTCCGGTGGACGTACCTCTCGGGCCGCGCCTTGATGTCGCGGCGGCTGAGCTGGTAGGCGGAGACGCCGTGCGCGATCACCGCGACCACCAGCACGATCCGCACCAGCCAGAGCGTCCACTCGTAGTGCATGAAGGGCTCGCCGAGCGTGCGCAGCCAGTGCGCGTAGTGGTTGAACTCGCCGGCCCCGAAGAAGATCTTCAGGTTTCCCAACATGTGGACGACCAGATACGACAGCATGATCAGCCCGCTGACCGCCATCACGGTCTTCTTGCCGACGGAGCTGTCCCACACCGTGCGTGCCATGGACGGTCGTCGGTCCGTCCGCGTTGCCAGAGCCATGTCACCAGAAGGTACGGGGGGAGCAGCCGATCGGTCCAAGACATCCTCCGGCTCGTTTCCATAGCCAACGGCTATCGTGGGGGTCATGCAGTTCCAGCAGCTCCAGTACTTCGTGGCCGTCGCCGAGACCCGGCACTTCACCCGGGCCGCCGACCTGGTCCACGTGGCGCAGCCGTCTCTGTCCCAGCAGATCAAGGCCCTGGAACGGGAGCTGGGGGCGGACCTGTTCCTGCGGGCGCGGGGCAACATCACGCTCACCGACGCGGGCGAGGCACTGCTGCCGCTGGCCCGGCGCATCCTGGCCGACGCGGATACAGCGCGGCTCGAAGTCCAGGAGCTGGTCCAGCTGCGCAGTGGTCGGGTCCGGCTGGGGGCGACGCCGAGCCTGTGCACCGGTCTGCTGCCGGACGTGCTGCGCGCCTTCCACGACCGCTATCCGGGCATCCGGCTGCTGATCGAGGAGGGCGGCTCCCACGACCTGGTGCGGGAGCTGGCCCGCGGGGCGCTGGACTTGGCGCTGGTGGTGCTGCCGCTGCCGACGCCGTCGCCGGCGCTGGCCACGGTGGAGCTGCTGCGGGAGGACCTGGTGGTGGTGTCCTCGCCGGACGCGCCGAAGCCGGGGCACGGGCGGCGGACGGTGCGGATCGCCGATCTGGAGGGCGAGCGGCTGGTGATGTTCCGGCACGGGTACGACCTGCGGGAGCTGACCGTGGCCGCGTGTCGCTCCGCGGGGTTCGAGCCGGACTTCGCGGTGGAGGGCGGGGAGATGGACGCCGTCCTGGGGTTCGCGCGGGCGGGGCTGGGGGTGGCGGTCGTGCCCCGGATGGTCGCCGCGCGGGCGGGGCGGGGGCTGCGGGTCACTCCGTTGGCCAATCCCGGGCTGCATCGGACCATCGCGTTGGCGCACCGCAGTGATGTGGCTCCGCCGCGGGCGGCTCGGGAGCTTCAGCGGATGCTGTTGGAGCGGTGACGGGGCCCGGTCGGGCCGTTGTTCGTTCGCGCCGTGCGGGGGCGCGGGTGCGTCGTGGTCGCTCGCGCAGTTCCCCGCGCCCCTTGCAGGGCGCTTCTGCTCGCCCGTCGGGCAGTGAACGGGCCCGGTCGGGCCGTTGTGCGGTCGCTTCGTTGCGGGGCGCGGGTGCGTCGTGGTCGCTCGCGCAGTTCCCCGCGCCCCTTGCAGGGCGCTTCTGCTCGGCCGTCGGGCCGTTGTGCGGTCGCTTCGTTGCGGGGCGCGGGTGCGTCGTGGTCGCTCGCGCCGTTCCCCGCGCCCCTCAAGGACGCGCCCCCTTGCAGGGGCGCGTCCTCGTCAGCCTGTTGCGTCGACCAGGGCCAGTTCGTGCAGGCGGTCCGGGGGGCCGGGGCGGGCGTAGTACCAGCCCTGGGCCGTGTCGCAGCCGAGCAGGCGCAGTTGCTCGGCCTGGGCGCCGGTCTCCACGCCCTCGACCGTGACCGCGAGGTTCAGACTGTGGGCCAGGGAGACGATCCCCTCGACGATCTTCAGGTCGACGGGGTCCGCCGGGAACTGCTGCATGCTCTGCGTGAAGGAGCGGTCCAGCTTCAGGACGCTCACCGGCAGCCTGCGCAGGTTGGCCAGGTTGGAGTAGCCGGTGCCGAAGTCGTCCAGGGCGATGTCCACGCCCATCTCGGCCAGCCGGCGCAGCGGCTTGAGCAGGTCGTCGTCGGCGCCGATCAGCGCCGACTCGGTGACTTCGAGGCAGAGCACGTCGGGGTCGACCCCGGTGCGCTCCAGGATGTCGACGGTGTCCTGCACCAGACCGGGGTGGGTGAGCTGGCAGGGCGAGAGGTTGACGTTGATGCGCAGCGGCCCCGCGTCCGAGTGGCGGTCGCGCCACTCACGGGCCTGGCGGACCGACTGCTCCAGCACCCAGCGGCCCAGCGGGACGATCAGCCCGGTGTGCTCGGCGAGCGGGATGAACCGGTCCGGTCCGAGGACGCCGTGCTGCGGGTGCAGCCAGCGGACCAGCGCCTCGGCGCCCCGGACGCTGCCGTCGCCGAGGTGCACCAGCGGCTGGTACTCGATGAAGAACTCGCCGCGGTCCAGGGCGGTGGGCAGCGCCGTGGTCAGCCCGTGCCGGGTGATGGCGCGGGCGTCCGCCTCCGGGTCGGCCAGCTCGAAGCGGTTCCCGCCGGCCGACTTGGCCCGGTACATCGTGATGTCGGCGCTGCGCAGCACCTCGGCCGGGCTCCGCTCCCCCGCCGGGCCCTCGACGACGCCGATGCTGCCGCGGACGGTCAGCTCGCGCCCCTCGACGGTGATCGGGGCGAGCAGCGCGTGCATGATGCGGGCGGCGAGGTCGTCGACCTCGCGCTCGGTGTCGGGGCCGGTGGTCAGCGCGACGAACTCGTCGCCGCCGAGGCGGGCCACCATCTCGCCGGGCGCGGTCGCGCACGCCTGGAGCCGGTCGGCGACCTCCACCAGCAGCCGGTCGCCGGCCGCGTGCCCGAGGCTGTCGTTGATGGTCTTGAAGCCGTCCAGGTCGAGATAGCAGAGCCCGAACCGCTGGCCGGCGCCCGCACCGAGCGCCTTCTCCAGGCGCTCGAAGAACAGCGTGCGGTTGGGCAGTCCGGTGAGCGCGTCGTGGGTGGCCTCGTAGCGCAGCCGCAGGTTGAGCAGCCGCCGCTCGGTGGTGTCCTCCATGAGCGCGAGCTGGTACTCGGGGTTGCCGTCGGCGTCCCGCAGCAGGGAGACGGTGAGGTTGGTCCACAGGACCGTGCCGTCGGGGCGGTAGAACGCCTTCTCCACGTGGTAGTGCTCGCGCTCGCCGCGGACGAGTTCCTCGTACAGCTTCCAGACCTGCGGCGCGTCCTCGGGGTGGGTCCACTCCATGACGTTGCGGCCGCGCACCAGTTGCTCGGCGCCGCCGAACATCCGTACCAGCGCGCCGTTGACCTGGAGCATGTTCCCGGCGAGGTCGGCGATACCGATCCCTATCGCCGCGCCCTCGAACACCGCCCGGAACCGGGCCTCGCTGGAGTGCAGCGCCTGGGCGACCACGCCCTGCGCCTTCAGGGCGGCCGCGGAGATCGCCTCCTGCTCGGCGAGCGTCCGCTCGCGCAGCGCCTGCGCGTAGCCGGCCGCCATGGCGTGCTGGAGCCGGGCGCTGCGGGCCCGGAGGTCCTCCTGGGGGGAGTCGTCACCGCAGTAGAGGACGAGGTAGGCGTCGACGCAGTCGAGGGTGTGGCTCAGCGCGTCAGGGTCGGTGCAGTGCGCGTCGACGAGAGCGGCGCCGACCGCCCGGCCCTCGTCCGGGTCGAAGGTCCTCGCCCGCAGCGCCTCGCTCAACCGCCGTGCCAGCGGGAGCAGTTGCTTCTCGAACTCCGGGCGGGTCGACGAGGTGGTGGTGACCGGGAACACGGCCCGGCTCCAGATCGTCGCGAACCGGCGCAGTCTGTCCTCCGGCCCGTCCGGCTCCGCGCTCACGCCGTACGCCCCACGCCCGCGAACCCGGAGAAGGCCCATGGATCCTCATCCTCCGGCGCGGTGTCGGACCGCCAGTGCGGCATCGGCACCAGTCCGGGTTCCACCATGTCGTACCCCTCGAAGAACCGGGCGATCTCGTCGCGCGAGCGCATGATCAACGGGTTGCGGATGTCCTCGTACACGCCCACCGTGCCCTCGGCCCGCTCCGCGGCGAGGGGGATTCCCTCGTACGAGGCATGCGTGAGGATCAGCAGGCTGCCGGGCGCGAGCGCGTCGCGCAGTTCGGCGACCGCCGCGTACGGGTCGTCCGCGTCTTCCACGAAGTGCAGTATGGCAACGAGCAGCAGGGCCACCGGACGGTTCAGGTCGATCAGCCGCTCCACCTGAGGGCTCGCCAGGATCTCCCGGGGCTTGCGCAGATCGGCCGCGAGGACGTCGGTCTGCTCGTCCCCGTCGAGCACGGCCTGGCTGTGCGCGACGGCGACCGGGTCGTGGTCGACGTAGACCACGCGGGCCTCGGAGCTGGCGGCCCGGGCCACCTCGTGGACGTTGCCGAAGGTGGGGATGCCCGAGCCGATGTCGAGGAACTGGGTGACGCCCTCGGCTGCCGCGTACCGGACCGCGCGGCGCATGAAGGCCCGGTTCGCCTGCATGATCTTCGGCAGTCCCGGCAGGAAGTCCATGGCCCGGCGGGCGGCCTCCCGGTCGACCTCGAAGTTGTGCGAACCGCCCAGGTAGTAGTCGTAGATTCGCGAGACGCTCGGCACCGAGATGTCGATGCTCCGTGGTGCCCACGCGGGACGCTCCATCTACCTCTCCAGGGCTCAGGCGATCCAGTGTTCGAGCTGAGGCTACTGATCGCCTGCCAATGGGGCGAGCCGAAACGGAAATTGACCATCCGTTCCCGGTCACTGCCTGCGGCACGTGCCGATGACGCGGGACGGAATTCCGCTACGAAACGCGTCCGAAGCGCTCCACAGAGTTCCGAACCGTGCGGAAGCGGGCCGGGGGCGCGGGCCCTCGCCGGAGCGCCGGGGGCAGACACGGATCCACCCCCTCCGTGCCGTTCGGAGGGGGTGGATCCGGGATCGGGCGCGCCCTGACGGTTCGTCCGACGCTCGCTGGGCTCTCGCCTCCTACTCCTTGTCCGGCGCGCCGATCGGCTTGCCGTCGGGGGCGACGGCGTACCAGGTGCCGCCGACACCCTGACCGTTGGTGTCACCGGGAGCCTTGTCACCGGCGAAGGTGTAGATCGGCCAGCAGTTGACCGTCTGCTGCTTGGCGCCGTCGGGCCGGGTGAAGCTCATCAGGCCCTTCTTCTGCACGCCCTTGGTGTCGTCGTTCGCCACCGGCGCGACCACGGGCCACTTCTCCAGGCAGGCGTCGGTGCAGGCGGAGACCGGCTCCGGCCAGGCCTCGTCCTTCATGAAGCGGTATACCGTCATACCGTTCTTGTCGACGACGATCTCGCCGAGTTCGGGGTCCTCACGGGTGGACAGTCCGGGCAGGTCGGCCAGCGTGGCCTTCTTGCCGTCGGGGGCCAGCGCGTACCAGGTGCCGCCCACGCCCTGCCCCTTGGTGTCACCGGCGTTGACGTCCTTGGCGTAGCGGTAGGCCGGCCAGCCGCCGATCGTCAGCTGCTTGGTGCCGTCGGGCCTGGTCACCTCGCCGAGCTGGGACTTGTCGACGCCGGCACCGGCCGAGACGTCGTCCGCCGGAACGGGCGGCCAGGTCGTGGCGCAGTCGCCCTCGCAGTTGGTCTTGGGGGGTTCGGCGGTGTCCTTGTCGAAGCGGTAGAGGGTAAGCCCCGCACTGTCGGTCAGGACCTTGCCCAGCTCGGCGTTGGTGGACACGGACAGTTCACCGGCCGCGGTCGCCTGCGCCCCTGCGCCCGCCGCCCCCGCGTCGGCGGTGCCGGACTCGGCACCCGTTCCCAGGCCCGTACCGGCCGTTCCGTAGTCCCCGGCCGCTGCCGTCGCACCGACGTTCTGGCTGCTCGCCGGCGGGGTGGTCTCCTGACCGCACGCAGTGGTCAGCGCCAGCACCGCCACGGCGCTCACCACGAGCGAGGCGCTCCGCCACGAGGTCTTCATTGTCAACTCCCCATAATCACAAGGGTGTTGCAGCGCCCTGCTGCGCCGCCGCACGACATTGGGTACGCATGCGGACCATGGTCGCGTTCAACGACGGCACAAATTTCTTTCCGAAACCTGTGCCGTCCCGTGTCTTTCGTACAGCTGATCGGGGCGACGGACGCGCGAGCGGGCCGACGATCAAGCGGACGGCCGCCCGCCTCCCTCCTTCGGGGCAATCCCCCGACCAGTGCGGCGCGCCGCCGCCCGCGAAGCCTCAGGATCTTGGGCGTGTATGGACCCGATTCGACCCAATCCGCCATCGCCTCCCGGGTGTTGGCGGTGCTGGCGCTGAGCTGGCTGCTCGTGGGGGCACCGGCGGCCCCGGCCGAGGCCGACGCCTGCGCGTACGCCTCCACAGGGCCGGGCGGAACCGAGGCGGTGGCGGTCGCCGGCAGCGCCGCCTGGTGCCCCACCCCCACACCGCCGCCCCCACCCCCACCGCCCACTCCCTGCCCGACCCCGACCCCCACACCCCCTCCCCCGAAACCCACCCCCACCCCCGCACCACCACCCAAGCCCACCCCCGAGCCGCCCAGGCCCACACCCACGCCCACGCCGGCCCCGGAACCACCGCCCCCGGCTCCCGCGCCCGCGGCCCCCGTCCCGGCCCCCCCGCCGCCACCGCCTCCGCCGCCCACGCCGACACCCACCCCCACCCCGACGCCGACTCCGTCCCCGTCCGCCAAGCCGGCCCCGGGTCCCGTCGCGGCCCCCGTGCACTACCCCCGCTACCGCAGCACCACCGCCAAACGGCCCCCGGCCCGCGGCGCCACCGCACCCCTCACCTTCGTCCTGCTCATCGCCGCGCCCGCGATCGTCGCCGTCGCCGCGCTGCGCCCGCGCTGATCCCTGGAGGCACCCCTTGCCGGAATGGCTTGTTCTCACCCTCGCGATGCTCGCCGCCTGTGTCGTGGTGATCGGCATCACGTTTATCCGCCACCGCACGGCGGACGACGACGAGGACCCCTCCGACACCCCGGACGTCATCGAGTACATGACGATGTGGATCGGCGTCGTCTACGCCATCGTCCTCGGCCTGGCCATCGCCGGGGTCTGGGAGGGCCGCAGCGCGGCGGAGAACCACGTCCAGTCGGAGGCGGTCGCGCTGCACGAGGTCTCCGAACGGGTCCGGGTGTACCCGCCGGAGGTGCGTGACCGTATTCGGGAGGATGTCAACGCCTATGTCGGACACGTCGTGACCACCGAGTGGGAGGCCATGTCCGAGCGTGACGAGGTCACGGAGCGGGGGACGGAACTGCTCCAGCGGATCCGCGAGGACGTCACCGACTACGAACCGCGCGACGATTTCGAGGCCCAGGCGTACCAGCCGCTCCTCGACCAGGTGGCCGCCGCGGACCAGGCACGCCAGGCGCGGGCGAACTCCACCGGCGAGACCATGCCGGGGGTGGTGTGGTTCGGGCTGATCGCCGGGGCCGTGATCACCGTGGGCATGATCCTGGCCCTCCAGATCAGACGGACCCCGCGCGAGCTGACCCTCGCCGTGCTGTTCTCCGCGCTGATCGCCTTCCTGCTCTTCCTCATCTGGGACTTCGACTCGCCCTACAGCCGTGGCGTCACGGCCTCCGCGGAGCCGTTCCTGAACCTCTTCCCCGAGATCAAGGGCTGACGGGGGCTCACCGGCTCCCGGGCCGGGCGGCGGGGGCGCCACGCCGCCGCCGTCCCCCGTCCGCGGGAACGGACGTCCCCTGAGCGGCCCACACGCTTGCCCCATTCGCACGACAGCGTTCGCGCAGGTGTGCGCACCTTCCTAGCGTTTCGATCATCGAGGTGCATTTCTGGCGCAAGCGGAAAAGGTCCGCTGCTGCTCCTCGGGGACCCGGAGGAACCACCATGCGCGCGATACGCGTCGCTTCGGCCGCACTGCTGGGCCTGACCGCCCTCTCGCTCGCCGCACCCGCCGCCACGGCGCGGGGGGAGGACAACATCACGCCGTTCGGCTTCAGCGTCCTGCCGTCCACCGTCGCCGCGGGCGGACAGGTGACCCTGCGGGTCGACCGGCACGACGGCGGCTGCAAGGGGCCCGCGATCGTCAGCTCGGCGGTCTTCGACACGGTCAAGATCCACAAGCATCAGTCCCAGGGCACGGCGGTCGTGGACTGGGACGCCAAGCCGGGCGCGACGTACCAGGTCTCGTTCACCTGTGACAACGTCACCGGCTCGACGGAACTGACCATCGCGGGCGGCCGCCCGGCTCCCCTGGAGCCGGTGACGCATCACGGCGTGCACGCGGGCGAGGGCGGCACCGTCGGCGGGTTCGACCTCAAGGAGATCGGCCTCGGTGCCGCGCTGATCGCCGGGTCGGTCGGGGCGGCGTACCACCTCTCCCGCAGGCGCACCTCGGAGGACGGCGGCTGAGGCCGACGCGCACAGACCTTCGCCCCGGTTCCCCCACGAAGGGGGCCGGGGCGAAGGTCTGTGCGCCGCGCGATGCCCGAGGAGAAGCAATCAGATCCGCTTCTCGGACCGGCGACGCATCCAGAACAGCCCGCCGCCGGCGGCCGCGGCGGCGACCAGGGCACCGCCGATGGCCATGTCGGTCGGGGTGGCACCGGAGGTGGAGCTGCCGCCGATACCGCCGCGGACGCCACCGATGACGGTGAAGGCGGCCGGACGGGTCAGCGTCCTGCCGGAGCAGTTGACGGTGATGTCGTAGGTGCCGGGGTTGGCGTTGCTGTTGATCGTCGCGGTGCCCTTCGAGGTCTCGTTGGCACCGTGGACGGGCGACAGGGTCGTCGAGGGGAAGGCGTTGGAGGTCGCGGTGCCGCCGTCACGGCAGCCGTCGACGGTGATGGTCATCTGGCCGCCTCGGGCGATGACGCTGGGCAGGGCGACGATGTTGCTCGGGCTGTCCCACGCGACGGCCGCGGGAGCGGCGAACCCGAGGGCGGCGACCGCCGCCGCTGACACCGCCAGGGCACGAGAGTTACGCATCTGATCCTCCGCGGAAGACGCCCCGGGAACCGTCCCCGGTGGATCGGCGAGAAAGCGCCTCCCAGACAGACCCTCAGATGCCGGGCGACGGGCCGCATTTCGAGAATGGTCCGTCCTGGTGAGGGGACACGCCGAAGGAAAAGCGCACAATCGGATATTGCCGCAGGTCACACACCGTCAGAAATTTCCTGGTCACGGCAACTCGGATGGCGCACCACCCGCTGCCGAAAGGGCTCCGGGCCACCCGTTCGCATCCGCACCCGTCGCCGGTTCACCGCCCGGCGCTTAGCGTTCTCGTATGCGCGAATGACGTGGCGACGGCCGCGTCGAGAGGGGAATCGGATGTCTGCGTACGAGTTGGCCGAAGAGGAGGAGCAGCGGAGGAAGCGCGCTCCTTGGGGCGTGATAGCGCTTGTTCTGCTGACCGGTCTCGCGCTCATTCGCAACGGTTCGGGCGAGTTCGACGTCGGGCCCCCGCAGCCCGCCTCGGCGGCGGCGGCCGACAGCCGGGTGGCGGGCGGAACCTTCGCCGGAGCCGCCGCGCCGCTGCCCTACGCCGTGCCGGACCGCGTCCGGATCCCCGCGATCCAGGTCGACGCGCCGGTGACGGCGGTCGGTCTGGACGCCGCGGGCTGGGTCGACGCCCCGCCGCCGGAGGACCCGAACCTGGCGGGCTGGTTCACGGGCGCGGTGTCGCCCGGCGAGAAGGGCACCGCGGTCGTCGTGGGGCACGTCGACAATCAGCAGGGTCCAGCCGTGTTCTACGGACTCGGCGCGCTCAAGAAGGGAAATCGCGTCGAGGTGGCGCGCAAGGACGGAAAGACGGCCGTTTTCGAGATCTACGGCATCGAGGTGTTCGAGAAGAACAACTTCCCGGGCGACCGGGTCTACGCCTCGAAGGGTTCCGCGGAATTGCGGGTCATCACCTGCGGCGGTGGTTTCTCCAAGCAGAACGGCTACGACGGGAACGTCGTCGCCTTCGCCCGCCTGGTCGAGGTCCGCTGAGCGTTCCCCGGCCGGGCGGGCGAAGGTCCGTCAGGTGTACTGCCGTACGGGAACGGTGACGTGGTAGCCGGAGTCCAGCAGCTCGGGCAGATAGTCCCGCAGCGCGTGAACACTCTGGGAGCGGTCGCCCCCGGCGTCGTGCGAGAGCACCACGACGCCGGGGGCGGCGCCGTTCTCCACCCGGTTGACGATGCTCCGGGTGCCCGGCGTGGTCCAGTCGAGGGTGTCGACCGTCCAGGCGAGGGGCTCCATGCCCAGTTCCGCGCCGATCTGGAACGCGGCCCGGTTCCAGGCGCCGTAGGGCGCGCGGAACCACGCGGGGCGTTCGCCGTACGCCTCCTCGATGACGTCGCAGGTGCGTTCCATCTGGGAACGGATCTGACGTCGGCTCAGCCCAGTGAGCAGCGGGTGGGACCAGGTGTGGTTGCCGACCACATGGCCCTCGTCGGCCATCCGGGCCAGCAGGTCGGGGTGGGCCGCGGCCATCTCCCCGCACACGAAGAACATCGCGCGCACCTCGTACTCGGCGAGGGTGTCCAGGATGTCCGGCGTGTAGCGGGGGTCGGGGCCGTCGTCGAAGGTCAGCACCATGGTGCGGCCGCGGCCGGTCATCCGCAGCAGCGGAGTGCTGCGGACCATGGTGCGGCGGGGTGCCGCCGCCGGCGGGCCGTAGCCGGTGAGGGGCTGGAGTCGGTAGGCGGAGGGCTTGAGTGCGCGGGCGGCCTGGGGGCCGGCGGCCGGAGCGGCGGACCTGACCGGCTCGGCATCGGTACCCAGGGCGTACAGCCCCGCGGTGCCGGCCGCTCCGACGGCGGCGGCGCCGGCGAGCAGGGCCCGGCGGCGGGTGAGCAGCCGGGTGAGCATCTGATCCTTCTGCATGACTCATGGGTCGCCCGCGCGACCACCGGCGCACCACGACGGCACCGGTCCGGCCCCAGCTTTCCACCCTCCCGGGCGATGACGGACCGTCAGCGATTGCGTACGGCGGGAAACATGCCTCGGGAGAGCGGGGCCGGGCCTCCCGTCGCGGGCGGGAACGACGGGTTCCGATAGCCTCGGGCCGTGACGGAACAGCACTCGCACCGGTTCGAGCGGGGTACGGACGGGCCGAAGGTCATCGTGGTCGGCGTGGACGGCTCCGACTCCTCGATGCGCGCCGCCGCCTACGCGGGCGGTCTCGCCCGGCGCCAGAACGCGCTGCTCGCCGTGGTCTACGTGCAGCCGGTGATCCCGGCGGGTGCGGCGCTCGGCGCGCCGGTCGCCGAGGTGACCGACGAGATCGCCGAGACCCTGGTGGCCGAGATCCGCGACGCGACGGAGCGCGTGAAGGGGATATTCGACGTGCGCTGGGAGTTCCACACGTTCCGCGGCGACCCCTACAACGGTCTGGTGCAGGCGGCCGACGACCTCAAGGCGGACGCGGTGGTCGTCGGCGCCTCGGAACAGGCCGGGCACCGTATCGTCGGCTCGGTCGCGGTCCGGTTGGTGAAGGCCGGGCGCTGGCCGGTGACGGTGGTGCCGTAACTCCTCCGCCCCTGGCCTTCTCCGGGGGTTCAGAGCGTGCGCAGGAAGTCGAGCAGGATCCGGTTGAACTCCTCGGGCCTCTCCAGGTTCGGATAGTGCCCGACGCCCTCGATCAGGCGCGCGCGTCCGTTCGGGACGGCCCGGGTCATGCGCTCGGCCGCGTCGATCAGGTCGGCCGTCTCCAGCGAGCCGTTGAGCGCGAGCAGCGGTACGTCCAGTTCACCCAGGCGGGGCCAGGAGCCGGTCACCCGGACGTGCCAGTCCCGCTCGCCCGGCGTGTGCTTCATGATCGTGCGCAGGGCCATCTCCTTGAGCCGGCGCGAGATCTCCGGGTCGACCTCGTCGGCGGTCCGGTGCTCGCCGGGCACCACGCGGAGGAAGGCGGCGAGCCAGCCCTCGATGTCACCGGCGCCCAGGGTGCGCGCGTACTCGGCCTGGACCGAGCGGGTCCAGGCGTCGGTGTACTGGTGGTCACCGGTGGCGGCGCCACAGGTGACGACCGCGCGGACCAGCCCGGGGTGTTCCAGCGCCGTCTCGGTGGCGATCACCCCTCCCATGGAGACGCCGACCAGGACGGCGGGGCCGGCGTCGAGGTGGCGGATCAGTCCGGCGAGGTCGTCGGCCCAGCGGAACGGCGCGCTCGCGTTGGCCGAGGCCCCGTGCCCGCGCACGTCCGGCGCGACCACCCGGTGCCCGGCGGAGAGCGCCGGTATCTGCTCCGCCCAGAACCCGTGGTCGACGAACCCGGCGTGCAGGAGGACCACCAGGTCCCCGGAGCCGCTGTCGAGGTAGGCGAGGTCACCGTCGGCGGAGGGGAAGAGTCGCAGATCCGATGCAACAGTCATGACAACCAAGGTGTCATCTTGCCCGCGGCTTGGCAACCCAGGTGTCATGATGGGCCCATGAGCGACTCCGACGCCCCCCTGGACCCCGACGAACTCGGCCACCGGCTCAACGAGGTGTACGACCTGGTCGGCCCCCTGTACCGCCGCGCCTTCCGCAAGGTCGAGCAGGGCGAGCAGATCGAGGGAGCGTCGGTGGGGGTGCGCTCCGTGCTGGATCTGCTGCGGCGGCACGGTCCGCTGACGGTGCCGCAGATGGGCCGGATCCTCGCGCTGAGCCGGCAGTTCGTGCAGCGCATGGTCAACGACGCGGCGGAGCACGGCTGGGTGGAGATCACCCCCAACCCGGCGCACCAGCGCTCCTCGCTGATCCGGCCGACGGCCGCGGGCGAGGAGCTGATCACCGCCGTCCTCGCCCGGGAGCACGCGCTGAACCGGCAGGTCGGCGGCGATCTGACAGACGCCGACGTGCGGGCGTGCGTCAAGGTGCTGACCGAGATCCTCAAGACCTTCGACCACGTGGACGTGGACTGACCCACTCCCGCGCGACGACGGGGACGGCCTACTCCCCCATCACCAGTCCGTCGCTCCCGGCGCCCCGGCTGAGCACCACCTCCCGGATCCGGTCCCGGACGCCGAGCACGTCGGCGCCGCCCTTCAGCGCCTTGTTGAGGTTGACGACGCGCCCGGCGTCGATGTCGAACAGCTGCGGGACGAACTCCGCGCGGGTCACCTCCCAGCGGCCGCCGGGCCGGGCGGGCGGGGCGAAGGTGAAGCGGCCGAGGGTGGACTGGTTGCCGCGCGGGTCGGGGGTGCCGGCGTGGTTGGACATCTGGCCGGCGACCTGGTCGCCCATGCCGTAGATCACCCAGGTGCCGTTGACCTTCTCGTACGCCTGCGGGACATGGGCGTGGGTGCCGAGGATGAGGTCGATGTCGGGGCGGCCGCCGGCGCGGGCGGCGGTGAGCGAGCGCGCCAGGGTCAGCTGCCGGTCGTCGGGGGCGTCCTGCCATTCGGTGCCCCAGTGCAGCGACACCACGACCACGTCGGCGCCGGCCTCCCGGGCGGCGCGGGCGTCGGCGAGGATCCTCCGCTCGTCGATCAGGTTGACGGCCCAGGGCTGTCCGGCGGGGAGCGGGTAGCCGTTGGTGTCGTAGGTGTAGGCGAGGTGCGCGACCTGGGCCTCGACGGCGCGCAGCACGGTGACCGTGCGCGCCTCCTCCTCGGTGCGGGCCGATCCGGCGTGGCGCACACCGGCCCGGTCCAGGGCGTCCAGGGTGCGCCGGATGCCCGCCTCGCCGTCGTCGAGGCTGTGGTTGGAGGCGGTGGAGCAGCCGTCGTAGCCGGTGGCGGCGAGGGCCGCGGCGATCTCCGGCGGGGACTTGAAGGCCGGGTAGCCGGTGTAGTCGCCGTTCGCGCCGTAGACGGTCTCCATGTGGCACAGGGCCAGGTCGGCGCGGCGCACGTCCGGTGCGGCGCCGGCGAACATGGGCCGGAAGTCGTAGCCCGTGCCGCCCGCGTCGAAGCGCGCCCGGTCGATGATCGAGGTGTGCGGGAGGACGTCGCCGGAGGCGACGAGGGTGAATCCGCGGGCCGCCGTCGCGGAGGGGGCCGGGCGGCCCGGGGACTCGTTCCGGTCGGCCTGGCAGGCGGCGCCCGCCGCGAGGAGGGCGGTCAGGGCCAGGGCCACCTGTCGACTGCGTGCGATCATCACTCACCCCGATGTAGTCGTATTTACACATCAATAGGTAAGAATTACGACGCTTCGGGAACGGGTTCCGACACGCCCATTAGCCCGTCCGGCACCGCGCGGAATACGGACGGAACCGTTCGTCGAACCGTTCGTCGACGCGATCGACCGTCCGTCGCAGACCCTTGTGCGCGGCCTGTCCCCGGACGGAACCCTGCGATGCCATACGGCCATGACGGCCGGAACCAGTCTTGTGAACGGGACGACGACCGCCGAGCACGAGCTCGCCGCACTGCAGCGGGAGCACGGCCGGCCCCTCTTCGCGCTGCTGCTCAGGCTCTGCGACGGAGACCGGCAGCGCGCCGAGGATCTGGTGCAGGAGACCCTGGTGCGCGCCTGGCAGCACCCCGAGGCCCTGCGCGCCGACGACTTCGACTCCGTACGGCCCTGGCTGCTCACCGTCGGCCGGCGGCTCGCGATCGACGCGCGGCGGGCCCGGCAGGCCCGGCCCCCGGAGGTGGGCGACGCGATCCTGGAGAACGCGCGGGTGTGCGCCGACCACGCCGAGCGGGCGGCCGCGGCCCTCGATGTGCGCGAGGCTGTGAAGACACTCACTCCGGAGCACCGTGAAGTCCTGGTGCTCGTGTACTTCCAGGGGGCCAGTGTGGCGGAAGCGGCGCAGGCCCTCGGCATCCCTGCCGGTACCGTGAAGTCCCGCGCGTACTACGCGCTGCGCGCCCTGCGCCGGGTGCTTCCCGGTTACGCGGCCGACCTGCGCTGAAACCGTGGGCCGAGTCAAACCTCCGTAAAGCGCCTTGCCGTGGACCATGGTTGAGTAATCGGCTGTCTTCATCCGTGTTCCGGACTGGAGCCCGGGGTCGGGCGACGCGTACGCACCGGAGGAAGGCAGGAAGGGATGCTGCACAGAGGTCAAGAGAGCACGGACGGCACCGGCGGCGGTGAACTGACCGTCCCCATGGCGTGGTTGTACGCCGAGTACATCGCCGACGAGCTGCTGCGGACGGGCGATCTGATGCCGCCGACGTCCTTCGAGTTCCGCGCCGGGCGGGACGCGCTGGCGTTGACGATCTTCCTCGCCGACACCGGGGGCGAACTCCCCGGCATCCGGGTCGTCTCGCAGCTGGAGACCTGGCTGTCACTGACGGCCTACGACCAGCCGTGGCAGGACTGGGTGTGCGAGCACATGGCACGGCTCGCCGCCGCCGCGATCGAGACCGCGGGACCCACCCCGGACCTCGATCTCGCGGAGGCGGCCTGGCGCTGGCTGGAGGAGACCGAACTCCTCGCGCCGGACCTGAACGCGGTCCAGATCGGCGCCGTGCCGAACGGCGAGGACGAGGGCCCCAAGGTCTGGACGCCTGCCTGGCAACTCGGTCTGCCGCTGGGGCACTTGGCGATCCACCTCTTCTGACGCCGGGCGGAAACTTTTTCCGGGAGGGGACCAATCCGCCGCGCCGGCCGCTCCGAATCCCTTGGTTGCGATTCTGTGTGTGGCTTGAGTGATTCGGCGGTCCGCTGCGTACGGATGGGAGCAAGGAGTAACCCACCCCACACCCAACGGCACGAGGATTGCGCATGAGGTCCCTGGAAAGGCATCGCGATGTCGCCGCATACGCACTCGGCGTGCTGGACGAGGCGGAGGCCTTCCGCTTCGAGGATCACCTCATGGAGTGCCCCAGCTGCTCGGCGCACGTCACCGAGTTCGGCCCCGCCGCACGGCAGTTGATGCTGTACCGGCGGGCCACCCCGCGCGCGGTGCACCCGATGGCCAAGCCCGGCCCCCGCCTGCTGGACCGCCTGCTCAACGAGGTGGCGGGCCGCAACCGGACGCGCCGCAGGAGCCTGCTGTACGGACTCGCCGCCTCGGCGGCGGTCGCGCTCGCCTCCCCCGGTGTCGCCATGCTGGTGGCCGACGGTGACACGGCGGCCCGCCGGGTGGCCGCCACCGACGAGCGTTCGGGCGTGTGGGCCCAGGTCACGGCCGAGAACGAGCCTTGGGGGACCCAGGTCGAACTGAAGGTCAAGGACGCCGCCGGCCCCCGGGCCTGCCGGCTGATCGCGATCGGCCACGACGGCTCGGAGCAGATGGTGACCAACTGGACGGTCGCCCACCACGACGCCCGCGAGAACACCATGATGGGTGCCTCGGCCTTCCACGCCGACGAGATCGCCCGCTACGAGGTCCGCACCTCCGACGGGGAACACCTGGTCACGGTCGACGCCGGCTGACCCCGGCCCGCGGCCCCGTCACTTCAGCAGGCGGGACATCCTCCGGTCGGCCAGGAGTTTGCCGCCCGTCTGGCAGGTGGGGCAGTACTGGAGGGAGGAGTCGCTGAAGGACACCTCCCGGATCGTGTCGCCGCAGACCGGGCAGGGTTCCCCGGTGCGCCCGTGGACGCGCAGGCCGCTCTTCTTCTCCGCCTTCAGCCGGCCCGCGGCCAGACCCCGGGAGCGGGCCACCGCCTCGGTGAGGGTGGTGCGCAGCGCCCGGTACAGGGCGCTCGTCTCCTCCGGGGTCAGCCGGCCCGCCGGTTTGAAGGGGGACATCCGCGCCGCGTGCAGGATCTCGTCGCTGTAGGCGTTGCCGACGCCCGCGATCAGCGACTGGTCGCGCAGCGCGCCCTTGAGCTGCCGGCGCTCGCCCCCCAGCAGCTCCGCCAGGCGGTCCTCGTCGAAGTCCTCCGCCAGCGGGTCGGGGCCCAGCCGGGCGATACCGGGGACGAGTCCGGGGTCCGGCACCAGGTACACCGCCAGGCGCTTCTGCGTGCCGGCCTCGGTCAGGTCGAAGCCCTCGCCCGTCTCCAGCGCCACCCTGAGGGCCAGTGGCCCCTTGCCGGGTTTCGGCGGACCGTCGGGCAGCCGGTCCCGCCACTGGAGCCAGCCCGCGCGGGCCAGGTGGGTGATCAGATGGGGGCCCCGGTCCGTCTCCAGGTCCAGGAACTTGCCGTACCGCCGTACCGCCGTGACCTCGTGCCCCTCGACCGCGGTGAGGGGCGGGTCGTAGGTCTTCAGGACGCTGATCGCGACCGGCAGCACCCGGACGATCTCGTGGCCGACCAGGTGCTCGGTGAGGAAGTCCTTGAGCGCTTCCACCTCGGGGAGTTCGGGCATACGTCCAGAGTGCCACCCCCGGCGGCTCAGTTCCGGGACGGGACGTCGAACTCGCACCACACGCACTTGCCGCCGCCGCGCGCCTCCACGCCCCACACGTCGGCGAGCAGTTCCACCAGCAGCAGGCCCCGGCCGGAGACGCCGTCGTCGCCCGCCTCCCGGCGCCGGGGCAGCGCGCTGGAGGAGTCCTCCACCTCCACCCGCAGTCTCGGCGCGGCGCCGGTCAGCACCCGCAGGGTGACGATCGCGGAGCCCTCGGTGTGCATCAGGGCGTTGGTGATCAGTTCGTCGGCGACCAGCTCGATCTCGTCGGCGCTGTCCCCCGTGCTCCAGGCGCGCACGGCGGCCCGGATCATGTGCCGGGCCTGGGAGAGTGCCTCCGGATCGCCCGGCGGCACATGCTGCTGGAGCCGGCCGCCGGTGCGCGGGGCGTCCAGGCTGCGGCGGCGCAGCAGGAGCAGGGCCACGTCGTCGTCCCCGCCGCGCTCCTCGGCCATGTCGATCAGCCGGTCGGCGAGCCCCCGTACGTCGTCCGGTCCCTCGCCGACCAGGGCCACGAGGGACCGCATGCCCTCGTCGAGGTCGAAGCCGGGCTGTTCGACCAGACCGTCGGTGCACAGCAGCAGGGTGTGCCCGGGGTCCAGTTCCACGGTCCGCACCGGGTACTCCAGCCGTCCGAACTCGGCGGACAGGCCGAGCGGGAGCCCGCCCTGGACGGCCACCCGCCGGCAGGTGCCGTCCGGGTGCCTCACGAGCGGGTCGATGTGCCCGGCGCGCACCACCTGCACCACTCCGGTCGACAGGTCGGCCTCGGCGTACAGGCAGGTCGCGAACCGGTCGGTGTCCAGTTCGTGCAGGAAGACCGAGGCGCGGGCCATCACGGTGGCCGGGGTGTGCCCCTCGGCCGCGTAGGCGCGCAGCACGATGCGGAGCTGGCCCATCACGGCGGCGGCATGGGTGTCGTGGCCCTGGACGTCGCCGATGACCGCGCCGACCCGGCCGCCCGGCAGCGGGATCAAGTCGTACCAGTCGCCGCCGATGTCCCGGCCGAGGGTGCCGGCGGCGGTTCCGGCGCGGTAGCGGACGGCGACGTCGGCGCCGGGGACGCTGGGGATGGTGCGCGGCAGCATGGCCTGCTGCAACCCGGTCGCCAGGTCCTTCTCCTGTTCGTAGAGCATCGCCCGTTGCAGGCTCTGGGCGATGCTGCTGCCGAGGGCGACGAGGACGTTGCGGTCCTCGGCGGAGAAGCCCCGCCGGTCGCTGTAGAGGAGTCCCATGGCGCCGATCGGGCGCGCCTGCGCGATGAGCGGGAGGTAGGCGGCGGAGGTGATGTCCAGGTTCGTGATGTGGGGCCACAGGATGGGGTAGCCGTTCGCGAACTCCTCCGGCGACTCGATGAACCGGGGGGTGAGGGTCCGTACCACCTCGCTCATCGGGTACGGCTCCTCGATGCCGGTGACCCGGGTGCCGGGGACGAAGCTGCCGGCCGGGCCCTCCGCGATCAGCCGGATGCGGCCCGCCTCGACGAGTCCCATGACGAGGCTGGTGGCGCCGAGATGGATCATCCCGTGGGTGTCCTTGAGGACGTCGATCACGTCCTGGACGGTACGGGCGTGGGCGAGGGCGGCGGTGGTCAGCTCCACGACGTTCGTCTGCTGGCGCCGGGCCTCGTCCTGCGCGGCCTGTTCGCGGCGCGCCTCGCTGTCGCCGAGTTCCTGGGTGGCGTCCCGGACGATGCCGATGATGCGGCGCGGGCGGCCGGTCTCGTCGCGCCGGATGTAGCCCTGGGTGTGGGTCCAGCGCAGGGAGCCGTCTCGGCGGCGGAGCCGGAAGTAGGCGCCGTAGTTCTCGCTGCCGTCCTTCATCGCCTGGGAGACGGCGGCGTCCAGGCGGATGCCCTCGGCCGTGGGCACCCGGATGCCGAGGCTCTCGGGGTGGCCGTCGAACTCCTCGGGGCGCAGGTCGAAGACCTCGTGGGCCTGGGCGTCCATGTGGAACAGGCCGGAGTCCAGGTCCCAGTCGAAGCTGCCCATGCGGTTGAGCGCCAGAATCGGGTCCGGGTGGGCGGGCCAGTCGTCCGGGAGTGACAGGGCGCTCGCTCCCCGATCAACCATGGGCCCACCTTGCCAGGATTTGTCCGATTCTTCGACTGGGGCGGGCTGACCGCTCATGCCCGCGCCCCTCAGCCGCCGACCCTGGCGGCCGGCGCCTCCGGATCGTCCGGGATCAGCCCGCCCCCGTCGGGTACGTCGGGGACCTCCGGTACGGACTCGGGGCCGATGGCGTCCGGGGTGTCGAGGTCGAGGGAGGCGTCGGGGAGGTCGGGCACGGTCGCGCCCGGGTCCGGTACGGCGGTGTTGGCGCCGGGGTCCGGTACGGCGGCGTTGGCGCCGGGGTCCGGTACGGCGGGGACGGTGCCGGGGTCCGCGTCGTCGGGCGTGGAGGGACGGCGCGCTTCGGCCGTCGGCGGAGTGGCCGGGTCGGCGGCAGCGCAGTCCGGGGTGTCCACGGTGTCCGTGATATCCGCGGTGTCGGCGGGTGACGGCGCGTCTTCCTCGGTGCCGGTGGACGGGGCCGTGGAGGACGGCACCCCGGGTTCGGCGGGCGGGCAGTCGGCCGGGCTCACCGTCCACAGGTCCGTGCCGGGCGCCTCCGCGGGCGGGGCCGGTGAGCGCGGCGGTTCCGGAACCGTCGGCACGGGCAGCGTCCGGTCGTGACGGACGTCGTGTCCGATCCGGCGCTCGATCCAGCTGTGGTCGGAGGTGTCCAGGAGCGTGATGCCGGTGACCGGCCGCGGAGCCGCCGTCACCACGACGACGACGGCGGGCCGGAACCCGGACCACGCGCTCCCCCGGACGGCGGGGCTGCCCTGCGCCGCCACCGGGGGCTTCAGGGGGCTGCCGTCTGCGCAGCGCAGTCGCGGCACGCCCCGGTCGTCGACCAGGACGGCGGTACCGGCCTGGAGGACGGACTGGTGGGAGGTGGCCCGGCCCTCGCGGTAGCCGTGGCCGGAGACCCGGGTGTCCGCGCGCAGTACGACGGGGGTGAGCCCTCGGACGTGGTCCGGGACGGCCTCCCGGGTGATGCCCGCGGCCTCGGCGAAGGCGCGCGCCCGCTCCGGGTCGGCGGTGAGGTGGGCGATCTGCCGGTGCACGTCACAGGCGCCGACGTGTGCCGTGCCGCCGTACAGGCCCGGTGTGGAACCGGAGACGGAGCGCGGCTCCCCGGTCCCCGCGGTGTACTGCGTACGGGTGACGGGCGGTGGAGCGGGCGCCGGGACGGCCGTGGAGGCCGTGAACGCGTCGGGCCCCCGCGCCGCGACCGGCTGGAGGAACAGGTCCGTGCTCACGGTCGCGCCCCGCGCGCCCCTGGCGTCCCGCCCGTCGCGGCCGAAGCCGACTCCGAGCAGCGCCAGAGCGAAGGCGCAGACCGTGATCAGTATTGCGGTGGGTGTTCGCACCACGTACTCCCGCCTCTTCTCGGGCAGATCGCCCCTATTGTCTTCGTCACCCGCACGGGTCACGCAACCGGAGCGGCCGGGCACGGACGGTGACCGGGGCGGCGGGGGCCACCGCGGGACAATGGGACGAAGGAGCGCAGAGCGTGGACTGGTTCACCGCACCCGAGTACTGGCTGAGCCGGCTGGTGTTCCAGCGGGCGCTGGCCGCGGTGTACCTCGTGGCCTTCCTGACGGCGGCGCTCCAGTTCCGCCCGCTGATCGGCACCCGGGGCCTGCTGCCGGTGCCGCGCCTGCTGGAGCGGGTGCCGTTCAGGGCGGCGCCCAGCGTGTTCCACCTGCACTACTCCGACCGCTTCTTCGCGGGGTGCGCCTGGTTCGGCTGCGCGGTGTCCGCGGCACTGCTGGCGGGGCTGGACGGGCTGCTGCCGCTGTGGGGGGCCATGTTGCTGTGGCTGGTGCCCTGGGCGCTGTACCTGTCGATCGTGAACGTGGGCCGGACGTGGTACGCGTTCGGCTGGGAGTCCCTGCTGCTGGAGGTGGGTTTCCTGGCGGTGTGGCTCGGCAACGACGAGGTGGCGCCGCCCGTCGTGGTGCTGTTCCTGCTGCGCTGGGTGCTGTTCCGGGTCGAGTTCGGCGCGGGCCTGATCAAGATGCGGGGCGACGCGTGCTGGCGGAACCTCACCTGCCTCTACCACCATCACGAGACGCAGCCCATGCCCGGCCCGCTCAGCTGGTTCTTCCACCATCTGCCCCGGCCCCTGCACCGCGCCGAGGCGGCCGCGAACCACTTCACCCAACTCGTGGTGCCGTTCCTGCTGTTCACCCCGCAGCCCTTGGCCACGGCGGCAGCGGCGCTGATGATCGTGACCCAGCTGTGGCTGGTGCTGTCGGGGAACTTCTCCTGGCTGAACTGGATCACCATCGTGCTGGCGCTCTCCGCGCTGCGGCTCCCTGGCACGGCGCCCTCGGTGCCCTCGGCGCCCACGTGGTACGTGGTCGTCGTCCTCGCGGTCGGCGCGCTGCTGCTCTTCCTCGGGCACCGCCCGGTCCGCAACATGGTGTCCCGGCGGCAGGTGATGAACCGCTCCTTCGACCCGCTCCATCTGGTCAACACCTACGGCGCGTTCGGCAGCGTCAGCCGGGTCCGCCACGAGGTGGTGATCGAGGGCACCGCCGACGAGGTGCCGCGCGCCGACTCCGACTGGCGTGAGTACGAGTTCAAGGGCAAGCCGGGCGATCCGCGGCGCTGGCCGCGGCAGTTCGCTCCGTACCACCTGCGGCTGGACTGGCTGATGTGGTTCGCCGCGCTGTCACCCGGCTACGCCGGGCCCTGGTTCGGCACCCTGGTGGAGCGCCTGCTGGAGGAGGACCGGGCGACCCTGAGGCTGCTGCGCCGCTCCCCCTTCCCGCCCGGCGCGCCGCCCCGGTACATCCGCGCCCGCCTGTTCCGCTACCGGTACACGACCTGGCGGGAGTTGCGGGAGACGGGCGCCTGCTGGGAGCGGACGCCGGTGCGCGAGTACCTGCCGCCGACGCGGCTGGCGAGGCAGCCTCACAGACCGTAGACGCGTACCGCGGTCCCGTGGAGGACCGGCTCGGAGTCGGCCAGTTCCCTGGTGGCGTCCAGGACTTCGCCGTAGCGGGCGGCCTGGGTGGACACCGGCCAGTCCGAGCCGAACATCAGCCGGTCCGGGCCGAAGGCGTCCAGGGCGGTGTCCGCGTAGGGGCGCAGGCTCCGGACGGTCCAGGCGGGGCCGGCCTCGGTGAGCAGGCCGGACAGCTTGGCGACGGTGTTGGGCAGCGCGGCCAGCGCACGCAGCCCGGCCGCCCACGGCTCCGGAGCGCCCCGGGCGACCGGCGGCTTACCCAAGTGGTCCAGTACAAAGGTCAGTTCGGGCAGTCGGGCGGCGGCCTCGGCACAGGCGGGGAGCTGGTGCGGCAGGACCACGAGGTCGTAGACGAGACCGGCGTCCGCGACCGCCGACAGCCCCCGGAGCACCTCGGGGCGCAGCAGCCATCGGGGGTCCGGCTCGCCCTGCACCTGATGGCGGACGCCCTTGAGGTGCCGTCCGCCGGGGAGTTCGCGCAGACGGGCGAGTTCCTCCCCGACGCCCTCGGCCGTCAGGTCGGTCCAGCCGACCACGCCGACGACGAGGTCGTGGGCCTCGGCGAGGGCCAGCAGCTCGGGGGTCTCCTCGCGGACGGTGACGGTCTGCACGAGGACCACTCCCCCGACTCCGGCCGCGTGGGCCTCGGGGGCGAGGTCGGCGACGGAGAAGTCGCGGCGGATGGGACTGTCCCGGCCGATCCAGTCCTGGTCCCGGACGGCGAGGTCCCAGACGTGCACATGGGCGTCGACGGTCACGGCCGCTCTCCTTCGAGGAGCAGGCCGCGGTCGAGCAGTTCCTGCCAGAACGCGTCCGGCACCGGGGCGGCGAACTGCTCGGCGCAGTCGTGGACCTCCGCCGGGTGGCGCGCGCCGACCAGCACGCCGGTGACGGCCGGATGGGCGGCGCAGAAGGTCAGCGCGGCGGCGCGCAGTGTGGTGCCGTGGCGCTCGGCGGTCTCCTTCAACACCAGCGCCCGCTGGACCAGTTCGGCGGGCGCCCGCGTGTAGTCGTACCTCGCCTCCGGGCCGGGGTCGGCGAGCAGCCCGGAGTTGAAGGGGCCGCCGAGGACCACCCGGGTGCCGTGTGCCAGGGCCGCGGGCAGGAGTCGGGTGCGCGCGCTCCGGTCGAGGAGGGTGTACCGGCCCGCGCAGAGCACCACGTCGACGTCGGTGTCGTGGACGAAGCGGGCCAGCATGTCCGCCTGGTTCATCCCGGCGCCGATCGCGGCGACCACGCCTTCCGAGCGGAGCCGCTCCAGCGCCGGATAGCCCTCGCGGAAGGCCTGTTCGGCGTGGTCGTCGGGGTCGTGGAGGTAGACGAGGTCGACCCGGTCCAGGCCGAGCCGCGCCAGGCTCTCCTCCAGGGTGCGCCGGATGCCGTCGGCGGTGAAGTCCCACACCCGGCGGTGGGTGGCGGGGACGGCGAATCCGTTGGCCAGGTCGTCGCCGCCCGCCCGGGACGGTTCCAGGCGGCGGCCGACCTTCGTCGAGATCAGGTACTCCTCGCGCGGCCGCCCGCGCAGGGCCGCGCCGAGGCGGCGCTCGGAGAGTCCCAGGCCGTAGTGCGGGGCGGTGTCGAAGTAGCGGATGCCGCGCTCCCAGGCGGCGTCGACCGTCGCACGGGCCTGTTCGTCGGTGACCTCGGTGTAGAGGTTGCCGAGGGCGGCGGCGCCCAGGCCGAGCCGGGTCTTCGCACCCGGGCCGAGCGGGGTCACCCCGTCACCGGCCGCAGGCGCAGGCCCTGCATACCGCCGTCCACGGCGAGGGCGGTACCGGTGGTGGCGCCGGACGACGGGCTGGCCAAGTAGGCGATGGCGCCCGCTACTTCGGCGGCGGAGACCAGCCTCCCGGCGGGCTGGCGGGCTTCCAGGGCGGCGCGTTCGGCGGCCGGGTCGGGGGCCCGGGCGAGCAGGCGGCCGATCCACGGGGTGTCCGCCGTACCGGGGTTGACGCAGTTGACCCGCACGCCCTCCCGGAGGTGGTCGGCGGCCATGGCCAGGGTCAGTGCCTGCACGGCGCCCTTGGTCGCGCTGTACAGGGCGCGCTGCGGGAGTCCGGCGGTGGCGGCGATCGAGCAGGTGTTGACGATCGCCGCGTGGGACGAGCGGCGCAGGTGCGGGAGCGCGGCGCGGGACGCGCGGACCATGCCGAGGACGTTGACGTCGAGGACGCGGTGCCATTCGGTGTCGTCGTTGTCCTCGACGGTGCCCTGGGCGCCGACGCCGGCGTTGTTGATCAGTACGTCGAGTCCGCCGAGCGTGTCGGCGGCGGTGTCCACGGCCGCGCGCACGGCGCTGTCGTCGGTGACGTCCGCGCGGAACGCGAGCAGGGGTGGCCGTACCGGCGACGGGTCGAGGTCGAGGACGGCGACCCGGGCGCCGGCCGCGGCGAGGAGTTCGGCGGTGGCCAGGCCGATCCCGGAGGCACCGCCCGTGACCAGCGCCCTGAGTCCCTCGAAGTCGCTCATGCCGTGTGCCCCTTCCGGTCGTCGAGGTAGGCGGCCCAGAAGGCGCCGTCCGGGAACGTGTAGCGCGCGATCGACTCGGGCCGCATGGCCGCGGAGAAGCCCGGCGCGGTGGGTGCCGTGTAGTGACCATCGTGGATCTCCACGGGGTCGAGGAAGTGGTCGTGCAGATGGTCGACGTATTCGATGACCCGGTCCTCGGTGGTTCCGGTGACGGCCACGTAGTCGAACATCGACAGGTGCTGGACGAGTTCGCACAGGCCGACCCCGCCGGCGTGCGGGCAGACCGGGACACCGAACCTGGCCGCGAGCAGCAGGACGGCGAGGTTCTCGTTGACGCCGCCGACGCGGGCGGCGTCGAGCTGTACGACGTCGACGGCTCCGGCCTGGAGGAGTTGCTTGAACACGACCCGGTTGTGGGCGTGTTCGCCGGTGGCGACCCGTACCGGGGCGACAGCGGCGCGGATCGCCGCGTGGCCGAGGATGTCGTCGGGGCTGGTGGGTTCCTCGATCCAGTACGGGTCGAACTCGGCGAGTGCGCCGGTCCAGCGGATCGCCTCGACGACGTCCCAGCGCTGGTTGGCGTCGACGGCCAAGCGGATGTCGGGACCGACGGCGGCGCGGGCGGCGCGGCAGCGCCGGATGTCGTCGTCGAGGTCGGTGCCGACCTTGAGCTTGATCTGGCGGAAGCCGTCGGCCACGGCCTGGGTGGCGAGCCGGGTGAGTTTGTCGTCGTCGTAGCCGAGCCAGCCGGGGGAGGTGGTGTAGGCGGGGTAGCCGCGTCGTTCCAGCAGGCCGCGCCGCTCATCGGCGCCCGCGCGGCCTCGGCGGAGGATCTCCAGTGCCTCGGCCGGGGTGAGCGCGTCGGTGAGGTGGCGGAAGTCGATCTGGGAGACGAGCCACTCGGGGTCCGCTTCGGCGAGGAACCGCCACAGGGGCAGGCCGGCGCGTTTCGCGGCCAGGTCCCAGGCGGCGTTGACGACGGCGCCGATCGCCATGTGCATCACGCCCTTCTCCGGTCCCAGCCAGCGCAGTTGGCTGTCTCCGGTGAGGGCCCGGTACAGGGTGCCGGGGTCGGCGCCGAGTTCGTCGACGGAGCGGCCGATCACGTGTTCCCGCAGCGCGCGGATCGCGGTCACCTGGACCTCGTTGCCCCGGCCGATGGTGAAGGTGAAGCCGTGCCCCTCGTGGCCGTCGGCGGCGTCGGTGCGCAGGACGACGTAGGCCGCCGAGTAGTCGGGGTCCGGGTTCATCGCGTCGGAGCCGTCCAGCTCGCGCGAGGTGGGGAAGCGGATGTCGTAGGTGTCGACGGCGGTGACTCGGGCGGTGGTCGGGGACACGGAGTGCCTCTCGCTCGGTCGCGGGGCCGGTCCGGGGGCCGGCCCCGGCTGCGGCACGATGTCGGCATACTTATCAGACCACTCAGGCGGTACAACACCCTTGCGGTGCGCTTTTGTTGGGTTCTGAGCGTGAAGTGGTCGGACCACATCGGTGACCGTCCGCCGGTCGCGATGGCTACACTGCGGCTCACCGGGCGAGCGGAGGAAGCGCGTGGACGAGGGACCGGCCCCGCAGCGGGGCACCGTGACGCAGCGCGCCGTCGAGGAGATCAAGGCGATGATCGCCGAGGGGACGCTGGAGCCGGGCCAGCGGCTGCCGACCGAACGGGATCTCGCGGCGCGGCTCGGCATCTCCCGCAGTTCGATGCGCGAGGCGATCCGGGCGCTGACGGTGCTGGGGGTGCTGGAGGCCCGGCACGGCTCGGGCGTCTACGTCACCCGGCTGGAGGCGGGCGACCTCCTGGAGAGCTTCGGCGTGGTCGCCGAACTCGCCCGGGGGGAGCGGCTGGTGGAGCTGCTGGAGGTGCGGCGGGTGCTGGAGTCGACGGCGGCCGCGCTGGCCGCGGCCCGGATCACCCCGGTACAACTGAGCGAGGTGGAGCGGCACTTGGAGGCGATGGGCGCCACCGACGACCCGGACGAGATCCTCGCCCACGACCTCGCCTTCCACCGCGTGGTCGCGACCGCCGCCGGCAACGGGACAATGGCGGCCCTGCTGGAGGGCCTGTCCTCGCGCACCTTCCGGGCGCGGGTCCGGCGCGGCCACGAGGAGGAGGACGCGTTCGCCCGCACCCGCCGTGAGCACGCCGCCATCCACCGTGCCCTGGCCGCCCGCGACCCGGAAGCGGCCCGCGCCGCGGCGGCCGCGCACGTGGGCGAGGTGGAGCACTGGCTACGGACCCGGCAGGGGGCCTGACCCCAGCGGGTCAGGCCGGCAGGACGCGGACCTCGGCGCCGGTCAGCTTCTTCCACCAGTGGCCGTACCGGCCGTAGACGCCCGGCTCGCGGTCCGCCAGGAGTGCCGTCAGGGACTCCGCCTCCGCCGCCAGCCCCTCCCAGTCCGCCGCGGAGAGCGGGTGGAACGCCGTCGCCTCGATGCCGCCCTCGACCGGGCGCCACACCCCGGCCACCCGGCCGTCCACCAGCAGCGTCGGCAGCACGTCACCGTTGACCCGGGTCACCGGGGCACGGTACTCGGGCGGGATCACCCGGCCGCGGTCGGCGTGGGCCAGCAGCACGCTGTCCCACATGGCCATCAGCCGTGGCGGCGCCGGGGTGTCCTCGCTCGGGCGCGGGGCGCCCGGCAGGTCGTACAGGACCGTGCCGTCGGGGCCGGTCAGCTCCTCCAGGGAGTCCGCGAGCGCGCGCACCGCCGTGCGGACCCGGCCGCGCTGCACGGTGGCGAACTGGGCCATGTCGGCCACCGAGGCCGGCCCGAATGCCGCCAGGTACCGCGGCACCAGGGCCCGCAGCGCCTCCTCGGGCCCGCCGGGGTACCGGTCCCCGGGTCCGGCGCGGTACGCCGGTGACGTGCCGAAGGACCACGGCGGTCCGGTCACCGCGTGCACCAGCGGCGCGTAGGAGCGCATCCCCCACCAGGCGCCGTCCTGCCGCTCCGCGCCGACGCGTGCGCCGAGCCACGCCGTCAGCTCGCCGTTGGACCGCGGCTGTTCGGCGAACTCCAGCAGCCCAGGCTCCAGTTCGCCGGCGTCCGCGGGAGTGAGTCCGGCGGCGGCGAACCGCGAGCCGAGCCGGGAGGCGTGCAGCGTGGGCCGCATCGCCTCCCGGAGCAGCGGATAGTCGTCGCGGTGCACGGCGTGCAGGGTGATCCGCAGCAGCGTCGCCTTCAGCAGGGTGCCGTCGGCGAAGGCCGCGTCCAGATCGGCGGGCGCGAACCCGGCGATCCGGTTCCACAGGGCGAGATACGGCGACGCGGGCTGCTGCGCCTGGAGCGCCGGCAGCCGCCGTACCGCCTCGGCTGCCTCCAGCGGCTCCCGGCGCAGCAGCAGTTGGCGGCCGAGGGTGGCCCGGTTCAGTTCCCGCACGCTGATCTTCATGCGGGGATTGTGCGTCACTCCCTGCGCAGCCGCAGCGTCATCAGCTGGAAGGGACGCAGCCGTACGGCGATCGTGTCTCCCTCGCACTCCACCGTGCCGTCCGGCAGCGGGCGCTCCAGCAGGTCGGTGGCGACGGCGCCCGCCACCGCGAACCCGGCGGTGAGGGTCGTGCGGACCCGGCCGCCGTGCGCCTCGTGGCAGCGGACGACGACATCGCCGCTGCCGTCGTCGGCGAGCTTGACCGCGGTGACGACGACCGCGTCGCTGTCGACGCCGACCAGCGGGGCGACCTCCGCCGCCCCCATACGGGCCCGCTCGGGCAGGTTGATCCGCCAGCCCTCGCGGACCGCGTCGCCGATGCCCGCGCCCGGCACCAGGGCATGCCGGAAGCGGTGCACGCCCTGGTCGGTCTCGGGGTCGGGGAAGCGCGGCGCGCGCAGCAGGGACACCCGGACCGTGGTGGTGGTGCCGTGGTCGCCGTCGGTGCGGACCGTGCGGGTGACGTCGTGGCCGTAGGTGGAGTCGTTGACGACCGCCACGCCCCAGCCCGGCTCCTCCAGGTGCACGAACCGGTGGTTGCACGCCTCGAACTTGGCCGCCTCCCACGAGGTGTTGGTGTGCGTGGGCCGGTGCACGTGCCCGAACTGGGTCTCGGAGGCGTACCGTTCGGCGTGCGCGTCGAGCGGGAAGGCGAGTTTGAGGAACTTCTCCGTCTCGTGCCAGTCCACCTCCGTGTCCACCACCAGCCGTCGCTCACCCGGCGGGAGGGACAGCACCTGGGTGACCCGGGAGGCGCCGAAGGACCGCGTGATCCGCACCCCGTCGTCGCCGTCCGGGGCGATCTCGTCGACGTCGGTCAGATCGGTGACGGTGTTGCGGTAGAACGCGTCGACGTCCCAGGCGTCCCACATGTTGGGGAAGTCGGGGTGGAGCTGGAGCAGGTTCGCGGCGAGACCGGGGGCGACGGTCTCCCGGTCGGCGGCGGCGTCGTGGACGGAGACGACCAGGCCCCGCCCGTCGATCTCGACCCGGAGCAGCCCGTTGTCCAGCACGTGCCCTCCCCCGTGCCGGGCGGTGACGGAGGTCCGGCCGCCGGAGACGGGGGTGCGCGCGCCGCCCGCCGGGACGCCGTCGCGGGTGTGCGGTGCCGAGTTGAACACGAGCGGGGTGGAGCCCTCACCGGCCAGGGCGCGCTGCGCCGCGTCGACGATGCCCTCCAGTTCGCCGGTCAGCCGCTCGTAGGTCGCCCGTGCCTCCCGGTGCACCCAGGCGATGGACGAGCCGGGCAGGATGTCGTGGAACTGGTGGAGCAGCACCGTCTTCCAGATGCGGTCCAACTCCTCGTACGGGTAGGGGAATCCGGTCCGTACGGCGGCGGTCGCCGCCCACAGTTCGGCCTCGCGCAGGAGGTGTTCGCAGCGCCGGTTGCCCTGCTTGGTGCGGGCCTGGCTGGTGAGGGTGGCGCGGTGCAGTTCGAGGTACAGCTCGCCGACCCAGACCGGCGGGTTCGGGTACTCGGTCTCGGCCTTGGCGAAGAACTCCGCCGGGGTCTCCCACACCACGGTGGCGGAGCCTTCGAGATCGCGCAGGCGGGCCGCCTTGGCGATGGTCTCCCGGGTGGTGCCGCCACCTCCGTCGCCCCAGCCGGTGGGCGCGAGGGAGTGCCGGGCCGCGCCCTTGTCCCTGAAGTTGCTGGCCGCGTGGGCGAGTTCGGCTCCCGTCATGGCGCAGTTGTAGGTGTCGACGGGCGGGAAGTGGGTGAAGATCCGGCTGCCGTCGATGCCTTCCCAGGTGAAGGTGTGGTGGGGGAACCGGTTCGTGCGGGACCAGGAGATCTTCTGGGTCAGCAGCCATTTGGCGCCGGCCGCCCGGATGATCTGCGGGAGTCCGGCGGCGAAGCCGAAGGTGTCGGGAAGCCACACCTCCTCGTTCTCGATGCCGAACTCGTCGAGGAAGAAGCGCTTGCCGTGCACGAACTGCCGGGCCATCGCCTCCGAGCCCGGCATGTTGGTGTCGGACTCCACCCACATCCCGCCGGTCGGCACGAACCGTCCGTCCGCGACCGCCTTGCGCACCCGCGCCCACACCTCGGGCCGGTGCTCCTTGACCCACGCCCACTGCTGGGCCTGGGACATGGCGAAGACGAACTCCGGCTCCTCGTCGAGGAGCGCGGTCATGCTGGCGGTGGTCCGGGCCACCTTGCGGACCGTCTCGCGCAGCGGCCACAGCCACGCCGAGTCGATGTGGGCGTGGCCGACGGCGCTGACACGGTGGGCGGAGGGCGCGGCGGGCTCGGACAGCACGGTCTCCAGCCGGGCCCGCGCCTGGGCGGCGGTGCCGCCCACGTCCTGAAGGTCGACGGCGTCCAGCGCCTTCTCCACCGAGCGGAGGATCTCCCAGCGGCGCGCGGAGTCCACGGGCAGTTCGGCCATCAGCTCGCCGAGCACCTCCAGGTCGATCACCAGCTCCCACACCGTCTCGTCGAGGACGGCGAGGTCCATGCGGGTGAGGGTGTACTGCGGTGCGCTGCCCGCGGTGTCCTTGTCGCCCAACTGCGTGGGCCGGAAGGGGTGGTGGTCGAGGATGACCGGGTTCGACGCGGCCTCGATGTGCAGCCGGACCTCCTCGCCGCCCTCGACGGGGGCGCCGATCCGCACCCACTGGTTGCGCGGGTTGAGGCCCTTCACCGGGGTGCCGTCGGGCCGGTAGACCAGGCCCTCGCACTGGAAGCCGGGCATGCTCTCGTCGAAGCCGAGGTCGAGGACGGCCTCCACGGTCCGCCCCGCCCATACCTCGGGGACGGTGCCGGTCACCCGGAACCAGCTGGTGCCCCAGGGCGCTCCCCAGCGGGCGCCCACCGCGATCGGACCGGGTTCGGCCGCCAGCCCCTCGGCGACCGGGACGGGCTCCCCGGGCGCGTGCCACACCGCCACGTCGAGGGGAACGGACTCGGGGTACACGGCGGGGCGGATGCGTTCGTCGAGGACACGCTTGAGGCGGGCTTCGACCAGGTTGCGGTCGTCATGCATGAGGGCGCTCCGTAGGTCGTCCGGGCGGGGGGTGGATACCGGGAGGGGTCACGGTCGCTGTTTCCGGTGTGGTCTACACCTCCCCAGGGGCACCTGCTCCGAACCGCACGGCGAGGTCGGCGCGGAGTGCCGCCCGGCGGGGGACAATGGGCTCATGCGGCTGCGCGCGTTGGCCTGTGCCGCCGCCGGGCTGGCGCTGCTTCTGGGGGCCGGATGCACCGGCGGCGGGGACGAGAGCGCCCGGGACACCCCGTCGGCGAGCCCGAGCCCCCGTACGAGCACGCCCTCCCCCACGCCCACCCCGGAGCCGGTGGACCCGGTGTCGATCCAGGCCCTGATCCAGCGCGAGCACCGCGGTTCCGGCCTGCGCCTCGGTACGGTCCTGGCCCGCACCGACGCGTACACCTCGTACGCGGTGACGTACGAGAGCGACGGGCTGACGATCTCCGGGCTGATGAACGTCCCCTCGGGCAAGGGTCCGTTCCCGGCGCTGGTGCTCGCGCACGGGTACATCGACCCGGCCGTGTACACCACCGGCCGCGGCCTGGCCCGGGAGCAGGACCGGCTGGCCCGCGAGGGATACGTCGTGCTGCACACCGACTACCGCAACCACGCCCGCTCCGACGACGACCCGGACAACGACGTGGGGCTGCGCCTGGGTTACACCTCCGACGTGATCGGCGCCGTGCTGGCGCTGCGCGGCTCCGGCCGGCCGGAGATCGACGGCGACCGGATCGGGCTGCTCGGGCGTTCCATGGGCGGCGGGGTGGTGTACAACACGCTGGTGGTGGCGCCGGGTCTGGTCGACGCGGCGGTGGTCTTCGCACCGGTCAGCGGCAGGCCGCAGGACAATATCGACCGGTTCCAGCGTTCCGAGGGCGATCCGCTCGCCGCCGAGATCGACGCCGCGCACGGTACGCCCGAGGAGGACCCGGAGTTCTGGCGCGACGTCTCGCCGCTGACCTTCGTGGACCGGGTGACCGAGCCGCTGCTGATCCACCACGGCACCGCCGACGACACCTGTCCGCTCGCCTGGACCAGGCGGACGGTCGCCGCGTTCGAGGGCGCCGGGAAGGACGTGGAGCTGCGCCTCTACCAGGGCGAGGGCCACACCTTCGGACCCCGCTGGCCGGACTCGATGGAGGCGACGACGGCGTTCTTCGAACGGCATCTGCGCTGATCCGCACTCTCGACGCGGGGCGCGCGGGAGGGCAGAGTTCTCCTCGACGTACGCGCGAGTAATGAGGAGCCCCCGTGACCAGCTGGGCCGGCCGGACCGCCGCCGAGATATCCGCCGCCGTACGGGAGAAGCGGGCCACGCCCCGCGAGGTGGTGGCCGAGCACCTCACCCGGATCGAGCGGCTGGACGGCCGCGTCGGCGCCTTCCGCGCGGTGCGGGCCGAGGCGGCGCTCGCCGAGGCCGAGGCCGTGGGTGCCCGTGGCGACCTGACCGAACTGCCGCTCGCCGGGGTGCCGGTGGCGGTCAAGGACAACCTCGCGGTGGCCGGTGAGTCGCTCCGGGTGGGGTCGGCCGCGACCTCGGAGGCGCCCGTCCCGGAGGACCATGTCACGGTGGCCCGGCTGCGCGCGGCGGGCGCGGTCGTGGTGGGGCTGACGAACGTGCCGGAGCTGTGCGTGTTCGGGACCACGGACGGGGTGCACGGCACCGCCCGCAATCCGTGGGACCTCTCGCGTTCGGCGGGCGGCTCGTCGGGCGGCAGCGCGGCGGCCGTCGCCGCGGGGCTGGTGCCGGTCGCGCTCGGCAACGACGGCATGGGCTCGCTGCGCATCCCGGCGGCCAACTGCGGCCTGGTGACGCTCAAGCCGGGGCACGGCGTGGTCCCGGCGGGCATCGGCGAGGGCGACTGGTTCGGCATGTCGGAGAACGGGCCGCTGGCCACGACGGTCGAGGACGTGCGGCTGCTGCTGTCGGTGCTGGCGGACGCGGAGCTGCCCGAGGGCGCGCCGCCGGGCGGTCTGCGGGTCGCGGTGTCGCTGCGCAGCCCGATCGCGGGGACCCCGGTGAGCGGCCCGTACCGGGCGGCGGCGCGGGAGACCGCGGGGCTGCTGATCAAGGCCGGTCACCGGGTGCGGCGCGCCGATCCGCCGTATCCGCTGTCCCTGAGCCTGACTTCGCTCGCGCACTGGACCGCGGGCACCGCGGTCGACGCGCGGGAGCTGGACCGGAACCGGCTGCACCGCCGTACCCGGGTGCACGCCGCGCTGGGCCGGCGCTTCGAGGGCCGGGTCGGCCGGGGCACGGCCCGCGAGCAACTGCGGCGCCGGCTAGCCCCGTTCTTCGAGGAGTACGACGTCCTGGTCACGCCCGCGCTGGCCCGCCGGTCCCCCGAGGCGGCGCCCTGGCACGAGCGCGGCTGGCTGCGCAACCTGCTCGCGAACACCACGTACTCGCCGTTCACCCCGCCCTGGAACCTCACCGGGTGGCCCGCCATGGCGGTGCCCGCGGGCACGCTGCCCTCCGGCGCGCCCTGCGCCGTGCAGCTCGTGGGGCGGCCCGGTTCCGAGTCCGTCCTGCTGGACCTGGCGGCCCAGTTGGAGCGGGTACGCCCGTGGCCGCGGACGGCACCGCTCGACGGGGAGTGACAGTCGGCGGAGACCGTCAGGGGCCGCCGGTCAGAGGGCCTTGTGCATGATGTGCAGCCCCACGCGGCCGTACCGGGGATGGTCGAAGCCCTCCGGGACCGTGCCGAGGACGGTGAAGCCGAGTGATGTCCACAGGCCGACCGCCGGGTTGGTCTCCACGACGGCGTTGAAGACCATCGCGTCGAAGCCGTGCGCCTTGGCCTCGTCGAGGACGTGTCCGGCGAGGGCGCGGCCGACGCCCCGGCCCGCGTGGTCGGGGTCGACCATGAAGCCGGCGTTGGCGACATGCGCGGCGGGTCCGCCGTAGTTCGGGGTGAGGTAGGCCGAGGCCACGATCGCGCCGGTCTCGTCCTCGACGACGTAGACCCGCTTCGGGGGACTCGTCCAGAGCGCTCGGGCCGCCTCCTCGGAGGTGTCCCGCGCCCAGGCGTAGGTCTCCCCGGTGGAGACGACGCGGTGCCAGAAGGGCCAGATCCGCGGCCAGTCCTCCGCCGCGGCTTCTCTGATCAGCATGGGCGCCAGTCTGGCACGCCCATGCGATCGTCAGTCTCAAAAAATGCTGTCGGCCCGCTCAGTCCACGCTGGGCAGGATGTGGGGCTCGGCGAGGTCGTCCTCGTAACCCGCGAGGCGGATCGGGGCGGACCTGGCCCAGACGTCCAGGCTGCCGAGCTCTCCGGGCCGACGGCCCGCGCGTTCCGTACGCTCCTTGGGGCGGGATTCGCGCTTGGTCTTCTCTGGTGTCACCGCGCACTCCTTATGTGTCGGGTCACCCTCGGGACGACCGCGCCGGGACCTTTGCGCCCGGTGTCCGCGGCCCACCTGGGTGTGAGTCGAATGCAGTTCGGACGCGGTGGCGCCGGTTTCTCGTGCGGAGCCGGCCGATGTGAACCGGCCGTCCCGGGACGGACCGTGGGTGTGGGTGGGACCCATTGGTGCTGTCCGTCGGCTACAGAGTAACCAAATGAGCGGACCCCTGCTCGATGGGGCTGAAAACTCGGGGTTACTGTCTGAAGACGTCCTGTTTTCTCCCCACGCTACTTCACTCTTCCGAGTTCAGTCGCCGTTGGCCGGTTCGCAAGGCGCCCATGGTCTGCTCGGGGGCGGCAACGGCCCGTCCGGCGGGAGGACTGACGCGTGGAGCTGCGCAGTGTCGAAGAGCTGATGGATCTGCTGTACGCCTGCCGCGGCACCCGGTCCGGGCCGGGCCGCGGGACCGATCTGCACCAGCACGCCCTGCGCACCGCCGCGCTGCTGCGGCGGCGCCGGCCCGCGGACAAGGAACTCCAGGTGGCCGGACTGGTCCAGGCGATCGGGCCGCTGCTCGGCCCCGGCGACCGGGCCGGCCTCGTGGCCGACGCGGTGCGCCCCCTGCTCGGCGAGCGGGTGGCCGGTCTGGTCCGCGCGCGGGGCGCGGGCGGCGGCCCGGCCGACGACGACCTGCTCCGGCTGCGCCAGGCGGCCGAGGAGGGCCACGGCACCCCCTTCGACGCGGGCGTCCTGGAGGACTGGCGCACGGTGCTGGAGCTCCTGGCCGCCCGGAACTCCCGCCTGGGCGCGGTCGATTGACGCCCGGCGGGTCCCCTCAGGGCCGCCGGCCTACCACTTGCCCGGGGCGTAGTCCTTCATGAAGACGCCGTACAGGTCCTCGCCCGTCTCGCCGCGGACGATCGGGTCGTAGACGCGGGCCGCGCCGTCGACCAGGTCGAGCGGGGCGTGGAAGCCCTCCTCGGCGAGGCGGAGCTTGTCGTAGTGCGGGCGTTCGTCGGTGATCCAGCCGGTGTCCACCGAGGTCATCAGGATGCCGTCGGACTGGAACATCTCCTGGGCGCTGGTCCGGGTCACCATGTTCATCGCGGCCTTGGCGGCGTTGGTGTTGGGGTGGCCGGCGCCCTTGTAGCCGCGGCCGAACACGCCCTCCATGGCGGAGACGTTGACGACGTAGGCGCGGCCCGAGGCGGCCTTGGCCGCCGCCTCCGCCATCACCGGGCGGAGCTTGCTGATCAGGATGAACGGCGCCGTGTAGTTGCACAGCTGGGTCTCCAGCAGCTCCACCGGGGAGATCTGCTCGATGGTCTGCACCCAGGTGTTGGTGTCGACGACGTCCGGGACGAGGCCGCCCGCGTCGATGGCGGTGCCGTCGCGGTGCCGCTCCACGCTGGCGTTCCCGGCGACCAGGGCCAGGTCGGCGACCTTCTGGGCGTCGAGCCCGGAGACACCGACCGGCAGCGCGGTCAGGCCGTCCACGGCACCGGAGTTGAAGGCGCCGATGACGTGGTGGGCGGGGAGTTCACCGGCGGGCAGCGGGGCCGACTCGCCGTCCACCAGCGCGGCGTAGGCCGAGGGCAGCCGCCGTACGGTCTGGGTGGCGTTGTTGATCAGGATGTCCAGCGGGCCCTGCTCGGTGAGCTGGTCGGCCAGGGCGACGGCCTGGGCCGGGTCGCGCAGGTCGAGGCCGACGACCTCCAGGCGGTGGATCCAGTCCGCGGAGTCGTCCATGGCCTTGAAGCGGCGGATGGCGTCCTTGGGGAACCGCGTGGTGATCGTGGTGTGGGCGCCGTCGCGCAGCAGCCGCAGCGCGATGTACATGCCGATCTTGGCGCGGCCGCCGGTGAGCAGGGCGCGCTTGCCGGACAGGTCGGCGCGGATCTCCCGCTTGCCGCGGTTCAGCGCCGCGCACTCGGGACAGAGCTGGTGGTAGAAGAAGTCGACCTCGACGTACCGCGCCTTGCAGGTGTAGCAGGAGCGGGGGCGCTGGAGTATTCCGGCGATCTTGCCGGCCTCGGTGACGGACGAGGGCAGGATGCCCTCGGTCTCGTCGTCGATGCGCTGCGCGGAGCCGGTCGCCGTGGCCTCCGTGACCGCCTTGTCGTGGGCGGTCTTGGCGGCCCGGCGCTCCTGGCGGCGGCGCTGCTTGACCGTGCGGTAGATGCCCGCGGTGGCCCGCCGGACGGCGATGGCGTCGGGGTGGTCGACCTCCAGCTCGTCGAGTTCCTCCAGCACGCCGAGGCAGACGGCCAGCCGCTCGGGGTCGATGCCCGGCCCGTACACGACCTCTTCCGCGGTCGCCGCGCCTTCCTCTGTCACCGTCATCGCCGCTGCCGTTCCCTGCTCACCCGTGCGGCGCTCCGACCGCGTCCGCTTTCGAACGGGGAATTCTACGGAGCGTCGGGCGCCACCGCCAAAATCCGGACGGGTCAAGGGCCGCAGGCGGTGATGAGCGTCTCCACCTCCGCGGTGAGGGCGGCGGCGAGCCGGTCCAGGTCGGGTACCGCCTCGCCGTCGGCGACCAGGCCGTAGTGGACCTGGCCGCGGTAGGTGGAGACGGCCACCGCGAGGGACTGGCCGCGGGCGAGGGGGGCGTAGGGGAAGACGGCGGTGACCGGGTTGCCGCCGAGCTTCAGGCCGAGGCTGGGCAGCGGGACGCTGGTGACGAGGATGTCGAACCAGAGCCGGGCGGCCTGGCCGACCAGGGGGCCGCCGATGCGGTGTCCGAGCGCCGGGACGTGGTCGGCGAGCAGGGCCACGGCTCCCGCGCCGCGGTTCGGGCCGGCGTCCTTGTTGCGGTCCATGGCGTTGCGGACCGTCTCCAGGCGGCGCAGCGGGTCGGGGTCGTCGACGGGCAGCCGCATCAGATAGCCGGAGAGGCGGTTGCCCTGGGGGTGCGCGGTGCGCGGGCGGCGCTTGGAGACGGGGATCAGGGCACGGGGCGTGACGCCCTCGCTGCCGTCGCCGCGCTCGTCCAGCCAGCGGCGCAGGGCGCCGGCGACGACCGCGATCAGCACGTCGTTGACGGTGCCGCCGACACTCTTGCGCACCCGGTGCACGTCGTCGAGGTCGACGACCACTCCGGCGGTGCGCCGGGTGCCGCCGGTCGCCCGGGAGCTGAGCGCGGGCACGGGGCGCGCGGCGAGGGTGGACACGGCGACGGAGGCGCCGATGTCGAGGGCCCGGCCCACATCGGACAGGGCGCCGCGGACCAGGCCGGGGAGCTTGCGCACGTCCGGCAGCAGCCCGCGGGCGGGCTCGGCGGGGCGGGGCCGCGGCTGGGGCAGGTCCATCGGGTCGAGTACCGCCGCGGCGAGGGTGAGCGCGCGCAGCCCGTCGGCCAGGGCGTGGTGGAACTTGAAGAGCACGGCGAAGGAGGTGCCGTCCTCGCCGGGCAGCACATGGGCCTCCCACGGCGGGCGGCCCCGCTGGAGCGGGCGCTCCATGAGGCGTCCGGCGGCCGCCTGGAAGTCGGCGGTCGGGGCGTGCAGCCGTACGTGGTCGAGGGGATCGAAGTGGGGCGCGGTCTCCCGGGCCGCGCCTCCGAAGGCGAGCGGCCGCGGGCCGAGCGGCTGCCAGACGTCCCGGATGCGCATCCGCAGACCGGGCACCGCGGCGGCGCGGGCCGCGAGCAGGTCGGTGGCGTGGGCTCCGGCCGCGGGCGAGTGCGCGGAGAAGACACCGAGGGCACCGAGGTGCATGGGGTGCCGTTCGGACTCGATGTTCCAGAACGCCAGGTCGAGAGGGGCCAGCAGATCCGAGTTCAAGGGCTTGCCTCACGTCGACGACGGGTGGGCAAGCAGTCAATCCCCCTGCGGCGATTACGGTCAAGTACGATCAGGCTACGCACAGTTAACAGCAGATTAAGTCCACCCCTTGGCGGTAACACCGGCCTCCGCCGTCACGGTCGGCGACCGGGATCCCGGTGTGACGGGGTCAGGGCACCCGCTGTCCCTTGCCGAGCGCGATGACCCCGCCCGCGGAGACCGTGTACAGCTCCGCGTCCCGCTCCGGGTTGACGCCGATCGTCGCACCCGGCGGCACCTCCACGTTCTTGTCCAGGACCGCCCCGCGCACCACCGCGCCCCGCCCTATGTGCACGTTGTCGTGGAGCACCGAGCCCTGCACGACCGCCCCGGGATCGACGACCACGCCCGGCGAGAGCACGGACCGGGTGACCTGGCCGCGGATCAGGCAGCCGGCGCTGATGATCGACTCCCCGGCGATGCCGCCCGCGTTGAAGCGCGCCGGGGAGAGCTGGCCCGAGGTCGTGTAGATGGGCCACTGACGGTTGTAGAGGTTGAAGGCGGGCCGCTCGGCGATCAGGTCCATATGGGCGTCGTAGTACGCGTCCAGGGTGCCGACGTCCCGCCAGTACCCCTGGTCTCGGGCCGTCTCGCCGGGCACGTGGTTGTCGCTGAAGTCGTACAGCTGCGCCTCGCCGCGGTCGGTGAGCTGGGGCAGGATCGAGCCGCCCATGTCGTGCACGGAGGACTCGTCCTCGGCGTCCCGCTGGAGCGCCTCGACGAGGGCCTTGGTGGTGAAGACGTAGTTGCCCATGGAGGCGAAGACGCACTCCGGGTCGTCCGGCAGACCGGGCGGGTCGGCGGGCTTCTCCAGGAAACGCTCCACCGTCCGGCCGTCGGAGCCGGGGCTGATCACACCGAAGGACGAGGACTCCGCGCGCGGGACGCGGATCCCGGCCACGGTGACGCCCGCACCGGACTCGATGTGCTGGGCGATCATCTGGCGCGGGTCCATGCGGTACACGTGGTCGGCGCCGAACACCGCCACGTACTCGGGGCGTTCGTCGTGGACCAGGTTCAGCGACTGGAGGATCGCGTCCGCGCTGCCCAGGTACCAGCGCGGGCCCAGGCGCTGCTGGGCCGGGACCGGGGTGACGTAGTTGCCGAGCAGGCTCGACATCCGCCAGGTGGTGGTGATGTGCCGGTCCAGCGAGTGCGACTTGTACTGCGTCAGGACGCAGATGCGCAGGATGTCGCCGTTGACGAGGTTGGACAGCACGAAGTCGACGAGCCGGTAGGTGCCGCCGAAGGTGACGGCGGGTTTGGCCCGGTCCGCGGTCAGGGGCATCAGGCGTTTGCCTTCTCCGCCCGCCAGCACGATCCCGAGCACCGAAGGTCCGCCACGACGCATGCCCCGCTCCCCTCACCGTGGTTGATCCATCCCTGCCCCGGCGGGCCGCCCGCTACGCCTGTTCGAGGATCTCCTCGTAGAGCCGGACCGTGCGCCGGGCCACCGCGTCCCAGCCGAACTCCCCCACCGCGCGCTGCCGTCCGGCCTCGCCCATGGCGCGGGCACCCTCGGGATCGCCGAGCACGGAGTCCAGGGCCCGCGCGAGCGCGCCCTCGAAGACCTCGGGGTCCTCGTCCACGTCCACCAGATACCCCGTCTTGCCGTCCTCGACGACCTCGGGGATCCCGCCGACCCGGGAGGCCACCACGGGAGTTCCGCAGGCCATCGCCTCCAGGTTGACGATGCCGAGCGGTTCGTACACCGAGGGGCAGACGAACGCGGCGGCGTGCGTGAGGAGTTGGATGACCTCGGGGCGCGGCAGCATCTGCGGGATCCAGTGCACGCCCGCGCGGACCCGGCTCAGCTCCTCGAACAGGTCGCGGAACTCCCGGTCGATCTCCGGGGTGTCGGGGGCGCCGGCGCAGAGCACGACCTGCGCGCCGGGGTCGATGTCCCGTACCGCGCGCAGCAGATGGGGCACGCCCTTCTGACGGGTGATCCGGCCGACGAACAGGACGTACGGGCGGGAGCGGTCCAGGCCGACCCGGTCCAGCACGTCCGTGCCGTGGTCGGGGCGGTACAGGCCGGTGTCGATGCCGTTGTGCACCACGCGCACGCGTGCCGCATCCAGCGCCGGATAGCAGGCGAGGATGTCCTCGCGCATCGCGGAGGACACGGCGACGACCGCGTCCGCGGTCTCGATCGCGGTGCGCTCCGCCCAGCTCGACAGGGCGTACCCGCCGCCCAGTTGCTCGGCCTTCCAGGGGCGCAGCGGCTCCAGGGAGTGCGCGGTCATGACGTGCGGGATGCCGTACAGCAGCTTGCCCAGGTGGCCGCCGAGATTGGCGTACCAGGTGTGGGAGTGGACGAGGTCGCTGCCCTCCAGGGCGGCGGCCATCGCGAGGTCCACGGAGAAGGTGCGCAGCGCGTCGTTGGCGGTGTCCAGCGCGGACCAGGAGCGGTGGCGCCGGACGCCCTCGGCCCGGCCCTCGCCCCAGCAGTGCACGTCCAGGTCGACGAGGCCCCGCAACTCCCTCGCGAGGAACTCCACATGGACGCCCGCGCCGCCGTACACGTCCGGCGGGTACTCCCGGGTCAGCAGTCCCACTCGCACCCGCAACCCCCTGTCTCGGCCAATGCCCCATGGTCACCCGGATGGGGCGCGCGGGGAAGAGCGCGGGGGCCGCTCGAAGCAGCAGTCGCCGCACACACCCCCGCCCGGAACCCGGTAGTACAGACAGCAGCTGCGCCGCCGGAAGGCGGTCCCCGTCCAGGTGCCGGTGCCGGCGAGAAGGGGGTGGGCGAACAGCTCGGCGGTCAGGGCTCGGGTGCGCCCGGCCTCCTCGGTGCGGCCCCGGGCCCGCGCCCACTGCTCCAGCAGCCGGGCCGAGCCGGCCAGGGCGGAGGCGGCGTTGCCCCACAGCAGGCCCTCGGCGACCCGGAAGCGGGTGTGCACCAGGTCCGTCAGCGGCCGGAGGTGGCCGAGCAGCACGGCATCCGCCAGGTCCCGGCCGGACGGGCGCACCTCGGTCAGCCACAGGTCGTCGGGGGCGCCGGCGTCGGGGTCCCAGCGCAGCCTCTCGGGGTCGAGGTCGGGGAGAACCCCGTAGCGGACCGCGCAGCCGAGCGCCACCGACCAGAGCCGGGCCGCGAGCCCCTGCTGGGCCACGGAGGCGGCGATCCGCACCTCGGGAGCGCCCAGGGACGCCCCCACCTTCCGGACACGGAAAGTCATAGAATCGACGTAAACATCCGATGTTCCGCGGCCGTAGGTCTCGGCCAGGGTCGGCAGGGACCGTGCGGGCGCCCTGGAGGTGCGTAGTACGAAGAAGCCGCCGAGCGGCCGGAGCGCGGTGAGATCGGGGTCGAGGTCCACGAGGAGCAGTAGTACCAAAGCCGGTCGTACCCGCCTCAGGGGGCGACACCCACCCTGGGGAGGACGAGTCACGCTCCGTACTCCATCGGTAGTAGGACGCAATGCGTGCTCAGGTACGACGACGGGAAGGCTTTTTGAAGGCATCGTGTTGGCTATGGAAGCCGACCGTTCGCCGCGCGGGACGAAGAGTCCTCGCCTCACGCAGAGGAGCTGCTCATGAGCGCCCTCGCGTTGTCCGTGCTGCTGTCGCTCGTCTCCGCCGTCGCGTACGCGGGCGGGGCGATCGTGCAGGAGCACGTCGCGGTCTCCACGCCCGGAAAGCAGTACGCGTCGCTGCGCCGCCCCACCTGGTGGGCCGCGGTGGCACTCAACGGCCTGGGCGGCCTGCTGCACGTCGCGGCGCTCGCCCTGGGGCCGCTGAGCCTGGTGCAGCCGCTGGGCGCGCTCACCATCGTGTTCGCGCTGCCGATGGCGGCGCTCTTCGTCGGCCGCAAGGCCGGTGCGACGGCCTGGCGGGGCGCCATCATGGCGACCGTCGGCCTGGCCGGTCTGCTCTCCCTGGTCGGCGCCTCCGAGGCGCAGTCCCTGAGCACCGCCGAGCGCACCGGGGTGGCCGTGGTCACCGCGGCCGCGGTGGCGGCCCTGATGGTCGCGGGCCGGGCGGCCCACCGGCACCCGGTCGTGCGCAGCGTGCTGCTGGCGACCGCGTCCGGTATCGCCTTCGGCATGTCCTCGGTCTTCACGAAGATCGTCGCGGTCGACTGGAACGGCGGGGTGACGGCGGGCGACCTGCCGTCCCTGGCCACCATCGGTGTCTTCGCGACGGCCGGTCTGCTGCTGTCGCAGGCGGCCTACCGGGGCGCCGGACTCGCGGCCCCGCTGGCCGTCCTGACCGTGGTGAACCCCGTCATCGCGGCCGCCGTCGGCATCACGATGTTCGGCGAAACCTTCCGCTACGGCACGACCGGCACGGTCCTCGCGCTGGGCTGCGGTGTGGTCGCGGCGGGCGGTCTGATCCTGCTGACGACGGAGCGTATCCAACGCAGCGAGGCGCGCCCGCTGCCGCGGCAGGAACGCCCCGCCCCCGCGGTGACCGCGGAGGACCTGCTGATCGTGCTCCCCGAGCGGCGGCCCGACGCGGTGATCCCGGCCCCCGCGAAGCCCACGACGAAGGACGACGCCCCGGCCCCCGGCGCGCCGCCCCAGCTCTACGGACCGTTCTACGGCAGCCCGTACGTCCCGCTGCCGGTCCTGGACCGGCACCGTATGCGGGTCAAATCCTGACGCCGCCCGCCCTCAGGTAGGCCACCGGGTCGATGTCCGACCCGAAGCCGGGCCCGGTCCGCACCTCGAAGTGCAGATGCGGGCCCGTGCTGTTGCCCGTGGAGCCGGAGCGGCCGATCGTCCGGCCCGCGCCCACCTGCTGGCCGCTGCGGACGGAGATCGCCGACAGGTGCGCGTACTGGCTGTAGCGGCCGTCGGTGTGCCGGACGACCACCTCGTAGCCGTAGGAACCCTCCCAGCCGGCGCTGACCACCGTGCCCTCCGCCACCGCCTTCACGGAGGTGCCGGTGGGGACGGGGAAGTCGACGCCGGTGTGATAGCCCTTCGACCAGCCGCTGCCCGCCTTGCGGTAGGGCGTCCCGGTGGCGGCGCTCACCGGGGAGACCATGGACTTCGTGGCGGCCGTCTGCGACGAGGTCCCCTTCGAGACCTTCTTCTCGGCCTTCTCGGCTTTGTCGGTCCTGCCCGCCTGGTCGGCCTTCTCGCTCTTCTCGCTCTTCTCGGCCTTCTTGGACTTGCCTGACGTGGCGCGTTCCGGCTCGGCCCTGGCGGGGCTGCCGCCGCTCAGCGCGAGGCGCTGGCCGGGCAGGATGAGGTCCGGGTCGGCCCCGACGGTGCTCCGGTTGGCGTCGTACAGGCGCTGCCAGCCGCCGCGCACGTCCTGGTCGTCGGCGATCCGGGAGAGGGTGTCGCCGCGCACCACGGTGTACATCTCGACGCGGCCCGCCCGGGACTGGGGTGTGGTCTGCGGCTGGACGTCGGCGACGGCGGTCCGCGGCTCCGGCGCGTCATCGCCGCGGGTCAGCCCGGCCCGTACCGAACAGGCCGGCCAGGCGCCGGGGCCCTGTCCGTCGAGGACCTTCTCCGCCACCGCGATCTGCTCGGCCTTGGTGGCCAGATCGGCCCGTGGCGCGTACTGGGTGCCGCCGTACTGCTCCCAGGTGGACTGGGCGAACTGGAGGCCGCCGTAGTAGCCGTTGCCCGTGTTGATGTTCCAGTCGTTCGTCGACTCGCACGCGGCGACCTTGTCCCAGGTCCCCACATCGGCCGCCTGCGCGGTGCCGGTGCCGACGAGCGGGATCGCCATCCCGGCGCCGCCCGCCGTGACGGCCACCGAGGCACGGTTGATCCTGTTCGGCTGATACCGGCGATGCCTGCCGCGAACGGCCATTTCGGTGCCCCCATCGACATGCGTCAGAAGGGCCAAAAGTATGCGCACGTAACAGGCCATGACAAGACGGCAATCGGCCGCGCTTGTGGCTCAAGAGGCGTGCTGCGCGGTTCCGTTGGAATTCGACTGAGGCGGCGCAGGCTTTCCGTGCGTATCTGCATGTGAGACATGCACGGCCCGGAAGTGCGGTCGGCGTACGGGCACGTCAAGATGGTCTGCGGCAGACCGGCAGGGCACGACCGGCACCACGAACACGGATCTCTTAGGAGCCAACCGAATGAGCACTTCAGCCCAGATCGGCGTGACGGGCCTCGCGGTCATGGGCCGCAACCTCGCCCGCAACTTCGCCCGCAACGGCTACACGGTCGCGGTGCACAACCGGACGTCGGCGCGGACCAACGCGCTGGTCGAGGAGTTCGGTGACGAGGGCGAGTTCATCGCGGCCGAGACCGCCAAGGAGTTCGTGGCGGCCCTGGAGCGGCCCCGCCGGCTGGTGGTCATGGTGAAGGCCGGCGAGCCGACCGACGCGGTGATCCAGGAGTTCGCCCCGCTGCTGGAGCCCGGGGACATGATCATCGACGGTGGCAACGCGCACTTCGCGGACACCCGGCGCCGGGAGCGCGAACTGCGCGAGCAGGGCATCCACTTCGTCGGCATGGGCGTCTCCGGCGGCGAGGAGGGCGCGCTCCTAGGCCCGAGCATCATGCCGGGCGGCCCGGTGGAGTCCTACGACTCGCTCGGCCCGATGCTGGAGAAGATCTCGGCGAAGGCCGCGGACGGGGCGCCCTGTGTCACCCACGTCGGACCGGACGGCGCCGGGCACTTCGTGAAGATGGTGCACAACGGCATCGAGTACGCCGACATGCAGCTGATCGGTGAGGCGTACCAGCTGCTGCGCGATGTCGCGGGCTACTCCCCCGCGCGGATCGCGGAGATCTTCCGGACCTGGAACACCGGGCGGCTCGACTCCTACCTGATCGAGATCACCGCCGAGGTGCTGGCGCACGTGGACGCCGCGACGGGCAAGCCGTTCGTGGACATGGTCGTGGACCAGGCGGAGCAGAAGGGCACGGGCCGCTGGACCGTGCAGATCGCGCTGGACCTCGGGGTGCCGGTGTCCGGTATCGCGGAGGCGGTCTTCGCGCGCTCGCTGTCCGGACACGCGGCGCTGCGGGCTGCCTCCCGGGACCTCGCGGGCCCCAAGGCCGCCGCGCTGAGCGAGTCCGAGGCCGCCGCCTTCGCCGACCGGGTGGAGCAGGCGCTGTACGCGTCCAAGATCGTGTCGTACACGCAGGGCTTCCACGAGGTCGCCGCGGGCAGCGAGGAGTACGGCTGGGACATCGACCTCGGCGCGGTGTCGTCCATCTGGCGGGGCGGCTGCATCATCCGGGCCGCGTTCCTGGACCGCATCCGGGCCGCGTACGACGCGCGCGCCGACCTGCCGAGCCTGCTGTCCGACGGGGACTTCGCGGCGGAGATCGCGCAGGCCCAGGACGACTGGCGCGAGGTCGTCGTCGCGGCGACCCGTCAGGGCGTGCCGACGCCGGGCTTCTCGGCGGCCCTGGCCTACTACGACGGGCTGCGCTCGGAGCGGCTGCCGGCGGCGCTCACCCAGGGGCAGCGGGACTTCTTCGGTGCGCACACCTACCGGCGGGTGGACCGTGAGGGTTCGTTCCACACGCTGTGGGGCGGGGACCGCTCCGAGGTCGAGGCGTAGGGATGACGAAGGGGGGTACGGGGCCTGGCTCGGCCCCGCACCCCCCTTTTTTCGTCGTCTCCGACCGTCAGCTGATCGGCGGGCCCGGTTCCGGGCTGGGTACCGGTTCGGGGCCCGGCGGGATCGGGGACGGGCCCGGCTCCGGAACCGGCTGGGGGCCCGGCGGGGTGGGGCTCGGCGGCTGAGGTGTGGGGCTCGGGGGTGTGGGGGCCGGGGGTGTGGGGGTCGGGGCCGGAGGGGGTTGCGGGGTGGGCGGCGGCCCCGGGGTCGGGTCCGGGTGGACCGGGTCCGGGTACGGGTTGGTCATCGTGTCCTCCAGCCTGAGGGGTACGGCGGCTCTCTGGACTACTGCCCCGCGTACCCCGGCTCACCGTCTCCGTCACCCGGCTGGGCCCCGGCGACGGCGGCCGGACCGGCCGACGCCGTCGGACGGGCCCGCGCCATCAGCGACGAGCGGGTGGTCAGAACCGTCCGGGGTGCGCCACCAGCCACTCCTTCGCCGCGCGCAGCAGCTCGGGGTCGGCGGCGGGAGCCTCCTCGGGGTGACGCTCGGCCCACTTCACGACGTACGGGCACAGGGGCGCGACGACGATCCCCTCGCGCTCGGCGGTGGTGTACAGCTCACGGGCGAGGGAGCCGGCGATGCCCTTGCCCTCGTGGGCCGGTTCCACGATGGTGTGCACGGGGACCAGGGCGCGCCCGGGGCTTTCGAGGACGAAGTACTCGATGTGGCCGACGACTTCGTCGCCCTGAAGGGCCTCCAGGCGGCCGCCCGCCCGGTCGTCGCGGATCTCGATGTCGCTCACTGGCACGCTCCTGGTCGGTCTCACCCGGTTCAGGCCGGCACGGCCTGCGGGCTGCGCTCCTGGTCCGAACCCGGGACCGGCTCGGACGGATCGGCGCCGAGGGCCACGATGCGGTTGTCACGGTCCACGTGCACCACGCTCGGCCGCAGGGCCCGCGCCTCGGCGTCGGTCACCTGAGCGTAGCTGATGATGATCACAAGATCGCCGGGGTGGACGAGATGGGCGGCCGCGCCGTTGATCCCGATCACCCCGGAGCCGCGCTCGCCCTCGATGACGTAGGTCTCCAGCCGGGCGCCGTTGGTGATGTCGACGATGTGCACCAGCTCCCCGGGCAACAGATCGGCGGCGTCCAGCAGTTCGGCGTCGATGGTCACGGATCCCACGTAGTGCAGGTCGGCCTGGGTGACGGTGGCCCGATGGATCTTGGACTTGAACATGGTGCGCAGCATGTTGAACTCCTGGAAGACGGCTCCCTGCCTGCTTTGTGCAGGTCAAGGGCGGTCCTCACTGTACACCGGCACGCGTCGGACTCGAGGATACGGAGGAACATCGACTCCACTCGGGCAAGAAGGCTTCTCACCTGCGCTTCCGTGCGAACCAGGCTGTTTCTCCATCACCGACCAAGCGCCTGTTCGAACGCCGGTCCCCGGATGCGCGAGGACTGATGCTGACTCACCTGTGACTTACGTCAGGTCAAGCACGGAGCCGCCTTCGGTACCGACCTGGAAATCGTTCACCGCACTCCTGGCTTTGCCCATCGAGGACGAGGGAGGCCCTGCGCAACCGGTTTGACCATGCACAGCGAGCACGACGAGCAACGGATCCGGTTGTGTGAAGGAGCGCAGAAGGCCACGCTCCACTGTGGGGGTATCGCTCGGCTGCTCTGTACAGCCGCCGTGCCGGGTGGCCACCCGTCGTGGACGGCTCCGGGTTGCGACTACTGGCTACTCCGCATCCTCTCGTTGCAACGGCGGTAGAGGCGGGATGGGCACGGTGTTCGCCCCTCAGGCGTTCTCGTCATGGATCCGCGCACCCAGATCCTCCGCCCACTCCAGTGCCCACGCCTTGAGTTCGTCGATCTGGCGGGAGGTGAGCCCATACGCGGTGTAGTCCTCATCCTCGTACCAGTCCGCACCGATGAGCCGGTCCCGGAGGTCTTCGAGGCTGAACTCGTCGTGGGCGCGACGGCGGCCCAGGGATTCGAGATCGGCGGTGGAGCGGTGGCGGGAGGCAGCTTGGACGTCAATGAGGTCGCGGACGGTGCCGCGGTCGGCGAGGGCACGGACCTTGGTGCCGATCACGTCATCGAGGGAAAGAACGGGGCCGTAGGGGGTCTGGGCGGGAGGGGCCCAGAACGCCTCCTTGAGGACGTCGACCTCGCACTCCTCGCCGGTGTCCGGATCGGTGACTAGGAAACGGCCGCTGAGCGGATCGGTCTGGACGTGGGTGGTCCGCCATCCGCGCCCGCAGAGACCTGCTGTGAGTGAGGCGACGATCTCCTGCATCGGAGCGGGGTTCTCGGTGGCGACGTCGAGGTCGCGGCTGAAGCGTTCGACCAGGCCGTGGGCCTGCACGGCGTATCCGCCGGTGAGGACCAGAGGGTAGGGGGAGCCGAGGTCGAGGATGTCGGCGAGGAGACGCTCGTGGAGCGGAGTGAGCTTCACGCGGCGGTCGTGCCGGCCGGAGCGGTGCGGAGCAGCTCGGGGAAGGCGTCTTCCCAGACCTCGCGGATGTAGGGACTGATCAAGCGCCGCAGCACGGGCCACTGCTCGGTGAGCAGCCGGTGGTGCAGGAGGGTCACTACGTCCTCACTCAGTCCTTCGGCGAGGACGGTCCGGTAGAGCGTCATGCGGGACTTCGGACGGTCCAGGCTGTAGCTCGTCCGCCCGGACCAGACGATGTGAAGCGGCAGGTCCACGTTGCCCTCGACGGGGCCCGCCAGCTCTTGCAAGCGCTCGGGCAGTCGGCTGCGGTAGCGGTCGCGCAGTACCTCGGCGCGGGGGGCGGTGATCGTCGGGTCCATGCATCCAGTATCGCTGCTAGGAGCCGGCGGCATGGCGGGGTCGCCTGTCGTACCTACGGGTCGGGTGCCGCCCGGCCCTCCCTCGGACGCTCGTCATGGGCTACCCGTACACAGCCCGGGTGGCGTAGCAACGGGCTGCTCTGCCGACCTGGGACCAGCCCCGCTCGCGGGCGCGGGTGATCGTGGCACAGCAGGTCGGCACGACTTCCAGATAGTCCGCTTCTCCGGTTTTCCCTGCCACGTATGTCGCGTTCCCATGTCGGAGAAGGAAACGGGAAACAGCATCGATCGTCTTGTCCGCCCAGACCAGACTGCCGCACGCTACGTGCAGCGCCGACTCGGCCGATGGCGGGAGGGTTTGGAGGTTTCCGTGCCACAGCCGTCCACCGGGTTCGGAGAGGAGTTGAGGAAGCGGCGCCTGGAGGCAGGGCTCAGCCTCACCGCCCTGTCCGGCTTCGTGCACTAAGGGCGGTTTCCTTGTCGCCCTTCGAGTCGTGCGCCCGGGGCGGCGGTCCCCTCGCCCGCCGAGGACTTCGCGCCGGTCACCGGCCGACCCTCCCGACGACAGCACCCAGCCTACGCAGCGCCCCTCGAACCGTGCCGGTGAGGACCGTCACTTCGGTGGGTGGGTGCCATGATTGCTACCGCGCAGTAGCTTGGCGTACGGCATTTTCGTCCCGGGTGAGAGGCAGCGGCACCGTGACTCGACAGTTCACCGTGAGCGGCAGCATCGTCGTCGGCGTCTCCCCCGACGTCGCGTACCGCGCCGTGAGCCGGCCCGAGGAGATGGGGCGCTGGAGTCCGGAGAACCTGGGCACGGCCGGTGCCCCGGACGGCGGGCCGGCCGTCGTGGGCGGCACCTTCGTGGGCCGCAACAAGCGGGGGCCGTTCCGGTGGGTGACGCGGTGCACCGTCACGGCGGCCGAGCCGGGCCGCCGGTTCGCCTTCCGGGTCCACACGATCGGGCTCGGCAAGCCGCGGCTGCGGGGTCCGATCGCCTCGTGGGAGTACCGCTTCGAGCCGGCCGGCGACGGCACCCTGGTCACCGAGACCTGGACCGACGACCGGCGCGCCTGGCCCACGTTCGCGGCCAACCTCTTCGACCGGCTGGTCACTTCGGGCCGGACCTTCGCCGACTTCCAGACCCGCAACATCGAGGTGACCCTGCGGAACCTCAAGCGGGAACTGGAGCGCGAGGCGGACGCCGTCGCGTGAGCCCCGGGGCCGCCGCCGCGTGAGACGGCGACGCCCGCACGCATACCCCCTCACGGCATGTCGACCGACCAGTCCAGCCACCGTCCGCCCGGCGCCCGGAGTACGTAGAGCGACCGGCCGCCCGCGCCGTGGGTGCCTATCTCCGTGGGGAGTTCCACGCCCGCGCGCAGTTCGCGCTCGGTGCGGTCCGTGACGTCCAGGAGCAGCCCGTCGAGCGGGCCGCCCACCAGCTCGCCGTAGCGGCGGCCGGGTCGGGGCCCGGCGTCCTCGTGATCGGCGCCGTAGACGCGCCCGTTCATGATCTCCACCCAATCCGCCCATCCCGCCGAGCGCATCCCGTCCATGCAGGCCAGCATCGCACCCGCCACTGACAACGCCCCCGTGCGCCGAAGTCCGGGCCGGACTCTTACTTACTCGGGGGTAGGCTCAGCCGATTCCCTTGTTATACATTCCGTCTAACAAGGCTGGCGGCGGCTTCGGGACGCCCGTCGTCGCGCCCTGCCCGCCTGCAACGCACTGCACTGCACCGCACCCCACCGACGGAGCCGCTCCGTCACTCGACCGAGGAGTTGGAGCATGGCAAGCAGCACGGTCCGACCCGAGACGGAGCACGACACCGGGACCGGTACGGTCGCGGGCCGACTGCTCGACTCGGCCGCCACCCTCTCGTACGACCCGCTGGCCGAGGTGGACTGGGAGACGCCGCTGGACGAGGACTTCCACGGCGCCAGCCCCGAGTGGAGCACCCTGTACGGGACCGCCTACTGGAACGAACTCACCGAGGCGCAGCGCAAGGAGCTGACCCGGCAGGAGGCCGCCTCGGTAGCCAGCACCGGCATCTGGTTCGAGATGATCCTCCAGCAGCTGATCCTGCGGGACATCTACGGCAAGGACCCGACCGACGACACCGTCCAGTGGGCGCTCACCGAGATCGCGGACGAGTGCCGGCACTCCATCATGTTCGCCCGCGGCGCCAAGAAGCTGCGCGCTCCCGCCTACCGGCCGCGCCGGGCCGCGCTCGAACTGGGCCGGGCCTTCAAGACCGTGGCGTTCGGCGAGGCCGCCTACGCCGCGATCCTCGTCGCCGAGGAGGTCCTCGACGTCATGCAGCGCGACTGGATGCGGGACAAGCGGGTCGTGCCGTTCGTCCGGACCATCAACAACATCCATGTGGTGGAGGAGTCCCGCCACATGAAGTTCGCCCGCGAGGAGACCCGGCGCCACCTGGCGAAGGCGGGCCGGGTGCGCCGGCACATCCACGCCTTCGTGATCGCCGTCGCCGCGTACGTCATCGTCACGAGCATGGTGAACAAGGCGGTGTACGGCAACGCGGGACTGGACTCCCGGCGGGCGCTCGCCGAGGCCCGCGACAACGAGCACCACAAGGCGATGATGCGCTCCAGCTGCGCCGGCCTGATGGAGTTCCTCTCCTCGGCCCGACTGCTGACGAAGCCCGCTCTGGCCTTCTACAAGCGGGCCCATCTCATCTGACGTCTCGTCAATATCGGACCCCTCGTCAATATCTGACGTTTCGTCAATGTCGCTGCCCAGTGCGTCACTTCACCGGGCGGCGGCCCCGCCGTACCGACCGACCCACCGGCAGCGTTGCCGAGCAGAGCGGACACCATGACCTACGCGATCACCCAGACCTGCTGCGCCGACGCCACCTGTGTCGCCGTCTGCCCGGTCAACTGCATCCACCCCACCCCGCAGGAACGGGAGTTCGGGAGCACCGAGATGCTCCATGTCGACCCGAGGGCGTGCATCGACTGCGGCGCCTGCGCGGACGCCTGCCCCGTGGACGCGATCATCCCGGTGGACCGGCTCACCGGCCCGCAGCGCGCCTACGCGGAGATCAACGCGGCCTACTTCGCCGACACCCCGCTGCCCGAACCCGCCGACGGCAGCCCGAACTTCCACGCCTGGGACCGGCCCGCCTTCGACCGTGCCCTGCCCTCGGACTTCCGCCCGCTGCGGGTCGCGGTCGTCGGCACGGGGCCGGCCGGTATGTACACGGCCCAGGATCTGCTGCTGCACACCAACGCCGAGGTCACCCTCGTGGACCGGCTTCCGGTGGCGGGCGGCCTGGTCCGTTACGGGGTGGCGCCCGATCACCCCGGTACCAGGAAGGCGGGTGACACCTTCGCCCGCTTCCACAGCCACCCGCGGGTGCGGATGATGCTGGGGCTGCGGGTCGGCGAGCACGTGTCGGCGGAGGAACTCGCCGCCCATCACGACGCGGTGGTGTACGCCGTGGGCGCGTCCGACGACCGCCGGCTCGGCGTCCCCGGCGAGGACCGTACCGGCGTCCTGTCCGCTGCGGACTTCGTCGCCTGGTACAACGCCCATCCCGAGGTGGCGCCCGACGCCGTCGACCTGTCCGCCGAGCGGGTCGCCGTGGTCGGCAACGGCAACGTCGCCCTCGACGTCGCCCGCATCCTGCTCGGCGACCCGGCGGAACTGGCCGGTACGGACATCGCCGGGCACGCACTGAGCGCCCTGCGCCGCTCGGCCGTCCGCGAGGTCGTCCTGCTGGGCCGCCGGGGCCCGGAGCACGCGGCCTGCACCCGGCCCGAACTCCTCGCGCTGACCCAACTGCCCGGCGTGGAACTGGTCGTGGACGACCACGATCCGCGGGTGGGCGAGGCCATCGAGGCCGCCGGGCCGCGCGACACCGCCGCCGTGCTGCGGCTCACTAAGCGCGAGAGGGTCGACTGGTCGCGGCCGCCGGCCGAGGGGCGGCGGATCGTGCTGCGCTTCCACTCCGGGCCGACGGAGTTCGCCGGGGACGACACGGACGGCCTGCGCGCCGTGCGCGTCACCGGGGCGGACGGTGACCTCCTCCTCCCCGCCACGACGGCGATACGGGCCATCGGCTACCGGGGCGCTCCGGTGCCGGGACTGCCGTTCGACGAGACGAGCGGGACCGTTCCGCACGAGCGGGGGCGGGTGGCCGGGCTGCCCGGCACCTATGTCGTGGGGTGGATCAAGCGCGGCCCGTCCGGAGGCATCGGCGCCAACCGGACCTGCGCGGCCGAGACCGTCGGCACGCTGCTCGCCGACGCCGTCGAGGGCGCCCTGCCCCGGCCCGTCCCGTCGGCGAAGGCGTTCGCGCGCCTCGCCCGCCGCCGGGCCCCGCACCTGGTGGACGCCCGGGGCATGGCGGCCATCGACCGGGCCGAGCGCGCACGCGGCGAGGAGGACGGCAGGCCGCGGACCAAGCTGGCCACCGTGAGCGAACTCGTCACGGCCTCGCGGCGGCGCCTGCGTTAGCGCCCTGCGTCAACGCCTCCGCCAGTGCCTGCGTCAGTGCCTGCGTCAGTGCCTGCACCGGCGCCCGAGGAGCGCGGCGAACGGCGGAGTCACCGGTCGCGATGACTGGTGATTCTGCCGATCTCCCGGCGCACGCCCTCCCACGAATCTGGTCGGGTCCAGCACCCGCACCCCCGTTGGGAGAGCTCCATGAGCCGCCGTTCAGCACGTCGACTTACGGGCGCCGTCGCGGCCCTGACCGCCGCACTCGCCCTCTTCTCCTCGGCGACCTCGGCCGGCGCGGCCGACCGCGCGACCGCCTCCACCACCTCGACCGCCTCCACCAGTTCGGCCGCCGCCGCGCTGTCGACCAGCACCCCGGTCGTCTTCGTCCACGGGTACACCGGCAGCGCGTCCAACTGGACCACCGCGATGAGCGTCTTCCGCCTCAACGGCTGGTCCAGCTCCAACCTGTTCGCCTACGAGTACAACTCCTACGGCAACAACATCACCAACGCGCAGGGCCTGGCGACCTTCGTCAACAACGTGAAGGCGCGGACCGGCGCGAGCAAGGTCGCCATCGTCAACCACTCCATGGGCGGCCTCGTCAGCCAGTACTACCTGAAGGTCCTGGGCGGCAACACCAGCGTCAGCCACCTCGCCTCGATCGCCGGGGCGAACCACGGGACGACGTACGCGGGCGCCTGCCTGATCTACACGACCTGTCAGCAGATGTACCCGGGTTCGTCGTTCATCTCCACGATCACGGCGGGTGACGAGACACCGGGCAGCACCCAGTACGCCACCTGGTACTCGCCGTGCGACGGCATCATCATCCCGTACACCAGCACCCGTCTGACCGGCGCGGACAACAACTACGTCGCGTGCACGACCCACATCGGTTTCCTCGCCGACATCTCGGTGCTCGGCGAGATCGCCGACTTCGTCGCCTCCTGACCCGGGGGCCCCGGTCCGCCGACGGCACACCTCACCGGTGCCGTCGGCGGACCGGCCATGTCGTACGGACCAGCCCGCAGTACTTCTGGAAGGACCCGGAACGGATCATGCCGCAGTTCCACGCCGCCGACGGAACGGCCATCGCGTACAAGGTCTGGGAGCAGGACTCGGACCAGCCGCTGGTGCTGCTGCACCACGGTTTCATCGCCTCGGGGCTGACGAACTGGGAGCTGCCGGGGGTGGTGGCCGCGCTGACCGCCGCCGGGCGCCGCGTCGCGACCGTGGACGCCCGCGGACACGGCCTGTCAGGCAAGCCCCACGACCCCTCCCGCTACGGGGAGGCCCTGATGGCGCGGGACGTGACGGCCCTGATCGACCTCCTGGACGAGGAGCGGATCGATCTCGTCGGCTACTCGATGGGCGCGGTCGTCGCGCTGCTCACCGCGACCGACGATCAGCGGATACGCCGCCTCGTGGTGGGCGGGGTCGGGGCCGGGGTGGTGGAGTGCGGTGGGGTGGACACCCGGGTGGTCGACGGCGGCGCGCTGCGGCACGCCCTGCTGACCGAGGATCCGGCGTCGGTCACCGACCCGATGGCGGCCGCCTTCCGGGCCCTCGTGGACGCCACCGGCGGCGACCGGCCGGCCCTCGCCGCGCAGGCGGCGGCAGCGCACCGCGAGCCCATCGCCCTGACCAAGATCGACGCCGAGACCCTCGTCCTGGCGGGGCGCGACGACCCGCTCGCCACCCGCCCCGAGGCCCTCGCGGAAGCCCTGCCCAGTGCCACGCTGCGGCTGGTCGAGGGCGACCATCTCGCGGCACTGCGGGATCCCGCGTTCACCGAGGCACTGGTGGCCTTCCTCGACGGGCCCGCCGAGGAGGAGTAGCCGGGAGGGGGCGAGCCGAGGAGAGGTAGCCGTGAAAGGGCGAGCCGGGAAGAGGCGAGCCGAGGAGGAGCGGCCGGGGAGGGGCGGCCGGGAAGGGGCGAGCCGGGGAGGGGCGGCCGGGAAGGGGCGGCCGGGAAGGGGCGAGCCGGGGAGGGGCGGCGGCCACTACTCCGTTCGAGTGGTGGGTTCCGGTACGCGGTCGTAGCGTCGGGTGCGGGACATCCACCGGCGGACCTCCGGGAGCGGCCATGCACCTTCGCTCACGCGCACTCACGACCGCGGCCGCGCTCTGTGCGGTCGCCGCCCTTGCCACCGCGGCGGGCACGCCGTCGTCCGCCGCCGGGAGCGCGCAGAGCGCGCCGCCGACGCGCGCGGTGCAGGCGCCCGGTGACACCCCGGTGCTGGTGGACTGTCTGTGGCATCCGAAGGTCCGGCCCGCCGACTTCATGCTCGCCTGCGGCGACGGAAACAGCCGCCTCGCGTCGCTGAAGTGGTCCCAGTGGGGCGAGCGGACGGCCCGCGCCACGGGCGTGAACCACGTCAACGACTGCAAGCCGTACTGCGCGGCGGGCCGCTTCCACTCCTACCCGGTCACGGTCCGGCTCGACCGCCCCGAGCCCTGGAAGAAGAACCCGCGGCTCTCGCACTACACGCGGATCACCCTGACCTACACCGAGGGCAGGCCCGCCGGATACGCGGCCACGGTGTCGTATCCGCTGTGGAACTGACCGTGCCCCGCGCACCGGCCCGGCCGGCTACTACTGGGCGGTCGTGACCTGCTCGCTCCGGGGTGTGTCCTGGGAGGACGTGACCACCTCGGAGCGCTGACCGTCCCGGTCCGTGCGGCCCCCGACGAAGGCCAGACCCAGGCCCGCCACGCCGAGCGCGGCGCCCACCAGGGCGGGCGAGGACCAGCCCCAGCCCGCGGAGATGGCGAGACCGCCGAGCCAGGCACCGCCGGCGTTGGCGAGGTTGAAGGCGGAGTGGTTGGAGGCCGCCGCCATGGTCGGCGCGTCCTTGGCCTTGGACATCAGCAGGATCTGCACGGGTGTGGTGATGAGGGCGCCCATCGCACCGATGACGGTGATCGTGATCAGCGCGGGCACCGTGCTGTGGACGGTGAAGTAGAAGACGACCAGCGCGGCGGAGAGCAGGGCGAGGCCGCCGTAGAGCGTCGGGCGCAGGGCGCGGTCGGTGAGGGGGCCCGCGAGCAGGGTGCCGAGGGTCATGCCGACGCCGTAGAGCGCGAGGACCAGGGTGGTGGAGGAGTCGGACAGGCCCGTGAGCTTGGTCAGCATGGGCACGAGGTAGCTGTAGACGGCGAAGAAGCCGCCGAAGCCGACGACCGCCGTGGCCAGGCCGAGGAAGACCTGCTTGTTGCCCATCGCGCGCAGTTCGTGGCGCACGCCCGCCTCGGCGCCGCGCGGCTGGTGGGGTACGAACGCGGCGAGGGCCGCGAGGGCGATCACGCCGATCACGGCCACCGCCACGTAGGCGGCCCGCCAGCCCAGCTGCTGTCCGAGCGCCGTGCCGGCGGGGACGCCGACGATGTTGGCGACGGTCAGTCCGAGGAACATCCGGGACACCGCGGTCGCCGCCCGGTCCGGGGCGACCAGCCGGGACGCGACGACCGCGCCCACGCCGAACAGCGCGCCGTGCGGCAGCCCGGCGAGGAAACGGGCGGCGAAGAGCAGGCCGAAGTTCGGGGCGAGGGCGGACGCGACGTTGCCGATCACGAACAGCCCGGACAGGAGCAGCAGCAGGCGCTTGTGCGGGATGCGCGCGCCGATGGCGGTGAGCACGGGGGCGCCGACGACGACACCGAGCGCGTAGGCGGAGACGACGTTGCCGGCCTGGGGCACCGAGACGTCGATCCCGTCGGCGATCTGGGGCAGCAGTCCCATCGTGGCGAACTCGGTCGTGCCGATGCCGAAGGCGACGACAGCCAAAGCCAGGAGAGCCAGTGGCATGGCGCGGGGGAACCTTTCCGAGGTGGTGCAGGGCAGGGGCGGGTCGGGGCCGCGACGCTGCGACTCTCCCTGCCTGGCTTCGTCGCCCGGCGCCCCAGGGCATGGTGAGCCCGTAACGGGTGCAGCAGCAGCGCGGAAGCAGGCATTCCAAGATCTCGCCGCAGGTTGGCATGACCTGCGTCACACCCCCGCCGAAGCCCTGCCCCTGGTCCCGGTCCCGCCTCCGGTCCCGTTCCCTCCCCCGGTCGGTCCCCCGGTCGGTCCGCCGGTCAGTCCGCCCAGACGCGTCGCGCGTAGTCGAGGAAGTTCCGGCCCATGATCTTCTCGATCCGCTCGGTGGAGAAGCCGCGCCCCTCCAGCAGGCGGACGAGTTCCCGGAACTGGTCCACGCCGCGCAGGTCGACCACGAAGGGGTAGGTGTCGGCGCGCTCGCCCGCGGCGGAGACACCGGCCTGCTGCCGTCGGGCGACGTGCTCGGCGAGGTGGGCCCGGTAGGCGTCGAGGTCGTCGATGGCGGTGACCGGTCCGTCGGTGCCGATGCCGACGTGGTCCTCCCCGCAGACGTTCACGGCGTGCACGATGTGCTCGACGACGTCGGCGGCGCGCGCGTGACCGGTGGGGCTGAGGAACGGCATGAAGTAGATGCCGACGAACCCGCCGCGGGAGGCGACCAGCCGCAGTTCCTCGTCGGTCTTGTTGCGAGGCAGGTCGGTCAGCGCCCGGCATCCGGTGTGGTTGATCGACACCGGGACCGCGGAGTGGCGCGTGGCCTCCAGGCAGGTGCGCTCACCGCTGTGGGAGAGGTCGACCATGAGGTTGCGGTCGTTCAGGGCGTCGATCACCTCACGGCCGAAGGCGCTCAGCGCGGTGTCGCCGGGCGCCATCGAGCCGCCGCCGAGGTGGTTGGCCTGGTTGTACGTCAACTGCACCACGCGCACGCCGCGTTCGGCGAAGACGGCGACCCGGCCGACGTCGTCGCCGACGGCCTCCGCGTTCTGGAAGCCGTAGATGACGCCGACGCGGCCCTCGCGCGCCGCGGTCTCGATGTCGGCGACGGAGGTCACCTTGAGCAGGTCCTCGGGGTGCCGGGCGACGATGCCGTCCCAGACGTCGATCTCGTGCAGGGTGTGCTCGTAGGGCGGGAGGTCGCCCATGACGTAGCCGAGGGTGATGTTCACGGCGGTCAGGCCGGAGGCGCGGGCCTCGGTGAGGGTGCGCGTGTCGACGGTGAACTGTTCGCTGGTCGCGTTGAGTTCGCTCGCGGCGGCCTGCGACCGGGGGTCGTTGGGGTTGTCGAGCTGACCCAGTGCGTTGATGATCATCGGCAGGCCGGTCATCGGTTCTCCCGGGGGCGGTGGGCGGAGCGCGGGAAGCGGCGGCCCCGCTTGACGGTCAGGGTGATGGTGCGCAGATGGTCGATGTCGGCCAGCGGGTCGCGCGCGAAGACCGCGAGGTCGGCGAGCTTGCCCGGTTCGACGGTGCCGGTGAGGTCGCCGACTCCGGCGCTGCGGGCGCCGATCAGGGTCGCGGACCTCAGGACGTCGCGCTCCGGGATGCCGCACTGCCGTACCAGGAAGGCGAGTTCCTCGTAGAGGGCGGGGAAGGGCTCCTCGGGCGGGGTCTCGTAGTCGGTGCCGGTGGCGATCTCGACCCCGGCCCGGTGCGCCTGGGCGGTCAGGGCGATGGCCAACTCGTTGTTGCGGGTGGCGCGTTCGGTGGCTTCGGGGTCGTCACTGACGAACTCGCGGGAGGCGTACAGACCGGCGGTCGCGTCCAGGACGACGCCCCGCTCCCGCATCCGGGTGAACAGCTTCTCCAGCCGCTCGTCCGCCCCGGTGACCAGGGCCGCGTGGTCGACGGGCGGCTTGTGCCGGTATGAGGTCAGCGGCTCCGTCGCCGCCTCGTGGGCGAGGAGGGTCACGTGCGAGACGGCGTCCACGCCCGCCTCCACGACCTCGCCCGGGGCGGCGGGGAAGACGGCCGCGTGCGCCCACACCGCGATGCCCTGCCGGCGCGCCTCAGCGGTGATCGCGGCGACCAGCCCGGCGTCGAGGTCGGCGTACACCTTGATGGCGGACGCGTACGTCCCGCGGGCGAGGGCGACCGCGAGGGGCAGGTCGGTGGTGTCGGTGACGGCCTGCATCCAGGGGACCTCACCGGGCACCGCGCCCTGGCTGACCTGGTGGGTGCGGGGGTCGTCGAAGAAGCCGGGGCCCGCCATCAGCGCCGCGTAGTGGATGTCGGGGCCGGGGATCTCGCCGACGCGGGTGGCCCGGGCGAGGTCGCCGATCTGACGCAGGTCGTCGGCCATGTCCCGGATGCCGGTGACACCGCTGTGCACCAGACGGTCCAGTACGGCCTCGGCGGCGGGGCGGTCGGGCGGGGTGGCGAGGTGCTGGTGGGCGTCGATGAGGCCCGGGGTGACGAAGTGGCCGGTGAGATCGACGACTTCGGCGCCCTCGGCGAGAGCCTCGGCCTCCGGGTCGGGCACCACCGCACGGATCAGACAGCCGTCCACCACGATCGACATCCCGGAGCGGGGCTCACTGCCCGTCCCGTCGAAGAGGGTGACGCCCCGGTAGACCACCGTCGGACCCGTGCCCCGCTCCGGCGGCGCGTACGGCACGGCCGCCCCGGCACTGTCGCTCGTCATGAACACCGCTCCCTGTCAGGCTGCCCTGTTACGCTGTAGGTAACATCACTCTCGCTTACCGAAACAACCGGTACCCTACATCCGGATCCCGGCGGTGCACACGCCCCACCGGGCCGCTCTCGCCCGACGTTCCGGAAGGGTTTCGATGCCGCAAGCGCAGCGCACGGCCGTGGACAAAGCGCTGGACCTGGTGGAGGCGGTCGCCCGCGCCCCCCGGCCGCCCCGGCTCACCGATCTCGCCGACACGGTCGGACTGCACCGCGCCACCGCCTACCGGATCCTGGTGGACCTCGTCCGCCGCGGCTGGGTGCTGCGCGTCGACGACCGCTATCTGCCCGGTACGGCGGTGCTGCTCCTGTCGGCCCGCACGGCGCACAACTCGCTGACCACACTGGCCCGTCCGGTCCTGGAGTCCCTGGCCGCACGCACCGGTCTCATGGTCAACCTCCAGGTGCTGGAGCGCTCCGGTTCCCGCGTCGTCGACGTCGTACGGCCCGACCGGCTGGCGATGATCAGCACGCTGCTCGACGAGAGCCTCCCCGTCCACCGCTTCGCCGGACCGCTCGCCCTGGTGGCCGCCCTGCCACGGGAGGCCCGCGGACCCTATTTGGAGGCGGCCGTGGACGCCGGGCATCCGCTCGACGGCGACTCGGGCCTGCTCGCCGATCTCGCGCGCGCCGAGGCGGACGGCTTCGCCGCCGAGGACGGGCGCAACGACCAGCTCGTCGCCTCGGTCAGCCGCGCCGTCGTCCCCGCCGAGGGGGTGCCCGTGTGCGCGCTCACCGTCGTCGGGCCGTCGGCCGAGATCGACGACGACCGCCTCGCACGGCTCCGCGCCGACCTCGCCACCGCCGCCGACACGCTGGCGGCCGTGCTCTCCGGCACGCACCGGGAGGTCCCCGCGTGAGTGACGTCCTCGTCCTCGACCGGGCCGCCACGCTGGCCGCCCTCGATCCGGGCCGGCTCATGGACGCGGTCGCCGACGCCCTCGTCGCCGTGGCCCGGGACCGGGCGTCGGCGCCGCCGCGTACCGCGGCCCTCGCCCCCGCCGGACTGCTCGGCGCCATGCCCGGATACGTGCCCGGTCTCGGCCTCGCGGCGAAGCTGGTGTCCGTCTTCCGCGACCCCGACCGGCCCGGCCGCAGCAGCCACCGGGGGGTGGTCGTCCTGTTCGACCCCGAGGACGGCAGCCCGCTGGCGGTCCTGGACGCCGAACCGATCACGGCCTGGCGCACCGCGGCCTCGGCCACCCACAGCGCCCTGGCCCTGGCCGGGCCCGGACCGGTCGTGGTGGTCGGTACCGGTGCCCAGGCCCGCGCGCAGGTCTCGCTGCTGGCCGCGATACGGCCCGAGGTACCCGTCACCGTCGCGGGCCGCGACCCGGAGGCGGCCCGCGCGACCGCCGCGCTGCACCCAGAGGGCCGCGCCGCCGGGGACATCGAGAGCGCCGTGCGCGAGGCCGCGACGGTGTACTGCTGCACCGGCGCCACCAGTCCCGTGGTCCGCCGCGCCTGGCTGGCCCCGGGCGCCCATCTCAGTTCCGTCGGCGGCTCGCATGGTCCCGAAATCGACACGGAGACCGTCCGGGACGGTGACCTCTTCGCCGAGTGGCCCGGCGCCGCCGCGACCCCGCCGCCGTCCGGCGCCCACGAGTTGCAGGGGCTGCCGGCCGGCCACCGGGTCACGCTCCTCGGCTCGGTCCTGGCCGGGGACGCGCCGGGCCGCCGCTCCCCCGACTCCCTGACCGTCTTCAAGTCCACCGGCCACGCCGCCCTGGACGTGGCAGCGGCCCACGTGGTGCACGGCACGGTGACGGGCGGGGCGCGGTAGCCCTGGCCCAGCAGTGCGGGGCGGGACGGCGGTAGCCCCGGCCCGGCGGTGCGGGGCAGCGGTAGCCCTGGCCCAGCGGCACGGGACGGCCCAGCGGCGCAGAACGGCCCGCCGAGGTCGGGTGTTGCAACGGTGCTGCAACCTGGCGCGAGCCACAGTGGGGCCGGATGCGGCCCGGCCGCGTCCGCCCGCCGGGCGAACTCCCGGCCTCGTACTGTCGGCGGTACGAGGCCGGGGCCTACGGGCGCCAGCGTCCGTCCCTCGCACCCGGCCCCCGAAAATGGCGCGCCCCGCGCCCGCTCCCTCCCTACACTCTGGATACGCGTCCGCGCCCCAAGTGGCCGACGTGTTCCGCGTGTTCCGAGTTCCGATCGAGGGGAGGCCGACAGTGCGCACCGCCATCGCTGTCGTCGCCCCCTGGGCCCGGTTCGACGTGATCCTCGTGTCTTCGTGAGCCCGGTGCCCGCCGCGCGGCCGGCACTGGATGTCCCGGTCGAAGACCGTCGCTGACCCCTGCCCCACCACCGCCGCCCGGCCGTCCTGGCCCGCCGCGGTCCGGCACGGGTGCGCCCACCGTCGCCTTCGTCCGCCCATCGCGCCGCCTCTTCACCACCGACACACGAAGAAGGGCCTCAGGCCGTGCGTACCGACCTCACACCCCGCGCGCTCCAAACCGTCCGCAACCTCGGCATCCTCGCCCATGTCGACGCCGGGAAGACGACCGTGACCGAGCGGATCCTGTTCCTCACCGGTGCCGTCCACAAGCGGGGCGAGGTGCACGAGGGCACCACCGTCACCGACTTCGACTCCCAGGAGCGCGACCGGGGCATCACCATCTTCGCGGCGGCCGTCAGCTGCGACTGGGACGGCCACCGGATCAACCTCATCGACACCCCGGGCCACGTGGACTTCGCCGACGAGGTGACGCGTTCGCTGCGCGTCCTCGACGGCGCGGTCGCGGTGTTCGACGCCGTCGCGGGCGTCGAACCGCAGAGCGAGGCGGTGTGGCGGGAGGCCGACCGGCACGGTGTTCCGCGCCTGGCGTTCGTCAACAAGATGGACCGGGCGGGCGCCGACCTGGACGCCGCCGTGGCGTCGATCCGGGAACGGCTCGGCACCACAACCCTGGTGACACAGCTGCCGATCGGCCGCGAGGACGGATTCGAGGGCGCCGTCGACCTGGTACGGATGCGTGCCCTGGTGTGGCCCCGGGACACCGGCGCGTACGAGGAACGTCCGGTGCCCGAGGAGCTGCGCGCCGAGGCGTCGAGGCGCCGCCGGGCGCTGGACGAGGCCGTCGCCGAGCTGCATCCGCGGGCGTTGGAGGAGTACTGCGCGGACTCGTCGGTCTCCGAGGTGACGCTCCGCGCGGCGCTGCGCGAGCTGACCGGCTCGGGGGAGGCCGTGGTGGTGCTGTGCGGTTCGGCGTACCGCGACCGCGGTGTCGAGCCGCTGCTGGAGGCCGTGGTGGCGTATCTGCCCTCCCCGCTGGACGTGCCCGCCGTGCGCGGCACGCTCGACGGGACGGAACAGGAGCGGGCCGCCGATCCGGCGGCGCCGCTGGCCGCGCTGGCGTTCAAGGTGCAGGCGGCGCCGACCGGCCGGCTGACGTACCTGCGGATCTATTCGGGCGTCCTGCGGAGGGGGGACACGGTGCTGGACATGAGTGCCGGGCGTACCGAGCGGGTCGGCCGGATCCTGCGGGTGCAGGCCGACCGGCACACCGAGACGGACCTGGCCGTGGCCGGGGACATCGTCGCCGTGATCGGTCCGAAGTCCGCGCGTGCCGGTACGACCCTGTGCGCCCCCTCGGCGCCGCTGGTGCTGGAGCCTCCCGGCACGGCCGACCCGGTGGTCTCGGTCGCCGTCGAGGCCCGGCTCGGCCAGGACACCGACCGGCTGGCGTCGGCGCTGGCCCGGCTGGCGGAGGAGGATCCGTCGCTGGTGGTGCGTACCGATCCGGAGACCGGGCAGACCCTGCTGTCGGGTCTGGGCGAACTGCATCTGGAGGTGGCGGTGGAGAAGCTGCGTCGCGACCGGGGCCTGGAGGTCTCGGTCGGCCGCCCGCAGGTGTCGTACCGGGAGACCGTGGCCCGTGGGGTGACGGGACTGGTGTACCGGCACATCAAGCAGGACGGCGGGGCCGGGCAGTTCGCCCATGTGGTGCTGGACGTCGAGCCGTTGGACGCGGAGGAGAGCGAGGCGGGCTTCGTGTTCCGTTCGACGGTGGTCGGCGGCCGGGTGCCGCGGGAGTTCGTCCGCGCGGTGGAGGCAGGCTGCCGGGACGCGCTGGCGGAGGGTCCGCTGGGCGGCCATCCGGTGACCGGTGTGCGGGTGACGCTCAGCGACGGGGCCACGCACTCCAAGGACTCCTCGGAGCTCGCGTTCCGCGCGGCCGGCCGGTTCGGGCTGCGGGAGGCGCTGCGGTCCGGCGCGATGCTGCTGCTGGAGCCGGTCGCCGAGGTGACGGTGACGGTGCCCGAGGACTCCGTGGGGACGGTGCTGGGCGATCTGGCGGCGCGCCGCGGACGGGTGTCGGCGTCGACGACGCGCGGCGGTACGGCCGTGGTGACCGCGGCGGTTCCGCTGGCCGAACTCTTCGGCTACGCCTCCCGCCTGCGCGGACGCACCCAGGGCCGGGGCACGTTCACGACCCGCCCGGCGGGCTACGCGGAGGTTCCGCGGAGCCTGACGGCGCAGGCCGCCGAACGGTAGCCCAGGACGGGTCGGCCCCGCACTCCTCGGAGTGCGGGGCCGGTTCGCTCAGTGGTCGGCGGCGCTGCCGCGGACCACGCAGGACCTGCTGTTCTCCCAGCCCCAGCCGTCGCCGTCGGGGTCGGAGGAGGCGCCGGCGCAGTACGGGTAGCCGTTCGGCGCGGTGCTGCTGCCGCCCGAGTCGGCCGCGCCGCCCCGGACGACGCAGGACGCGCTGTTCTCCCAGCCCCAGCCGTCCCCGTCGGGGTCGGAGGAGCTGCTGTCGCAGTACGGGTAGCCGTTCGGCGCGGTGTCGTCGTCACCGGAGCCGTCGTCACCGCCGTCGTCCGAGTCACCGTAGATCGTCGCGGTCTCCGAGGTGGAGGAGATGCCGTTGGACCCGTTGAACAGACGCTGGCCCCAGGTCGTCAGCGAGTTCGCGTCGAAGTCGTTGACCAGGTCCAGGTACTCGACGCCGCTGCCGTTCCCGCTCCACGACCAGCCGAGGTAGCCGACGCCGAGGGACTGCGCGGTCGACATGATGGCGTCCTCGTTCGGGTCACCGTCGCTGTGCGCGTTGCCGAACTCGCCGACCACGATGGGCAGTCCGTTGGTGCGGAAGGTGTTGAGGTAGCTCGTCACCTCGGCGGCGGTGTCGTACACCCCGTACATGTGGATCGAGAAGATGGTGTTGCGGTCCGGGTCGGCGGCGAACACCGAAGAGGCGTTGTCGCGCATGGTGTTCGACCAGTCCTGGCCCCAGTTGGGGCCGTCCACCATCAGGGCGTTGTTGATGCCGGCGTTGCGCAGCTTGACGATGGCCTTCTTGGTGGCGTCGGTCCAGGCGGTGTAACCGGTGTTGCCGTAGGGCTCGTTGCCGATGTTGACGATGACGTAGTCCTCCTGGCCGGACAACGCGCTCTTGATGCCCACCCAGTAGTCCGCCGCCTTGTCGAGCGAGGTCGCGGCCGAGTCCTCGCCGTAGCCGGTGGTGTCGTGCACCTCCAGCACGCAGATGACCTTGCTCGCCTTGCACTGGCTGATCAGCGACGAGACCTCGGAGCTGGTCGTCTTCGTCCAGCGGTCGCCGCTGCCCAGCACGACGCGGACGGTGTTGGCGCCCTTCGCGGCGATGTCCGCGATGGACCCGGTCTCCTCCGGGTACCAGACATGCGCGTGGTTGACGCCACGCATCACGAACTCGTTGCCGTTGGCCTCGTACAGCCTGCCGTTGTTCACCCGCAGGCCGGTGGCGGCGGCCTCGGCGTCGTCGGAAGCGGCACCGACCAAGGACAACAGCAGACCCAGCACAGCGGTCAGCCCTACTGCGAGGGCATTACGGAATGTCTTCTTCCGTGGGTTTCTCATGTCACTCCCCTGAGAGTTGCGAACGGTGGGGCGTCCGACAGCCACAGACCGGTATCCGGTTGCGGTCGTCCGGCTCAGGACGCGGGCGGCGCATCTGACAACGTTGTCCAGCCTCAACAAGGCAGGACCGAGGCCACCCCTGACGAGCTGTCAGGAACGGACCGTGCATCAGTTCGCCGTGCCCATATGAGAGCACCGACCGTTTCGGTCATGTCAATAGGCGCGTCAGGCTCGTTTCATTTCTACGCGCGATGCATAGCGCATCGGAAGGTAAACAAAACTAAACCGGTTCTGTTTCCGTCGCAGTCGTTGCCCACCCCCGCCGACTCCCCTACATTGCCCGGCAGAACCCCCTATTCAGCCGCCCTTCGGCGGCAGCAGGGGGTAGCCCACAGGGGCACCTCGAAGCCCCTTCGGGACAGCGGTGCCCCATTTGTCTATACCGGTTTAATAACAAGGAGAACACTGGATGGGTAAACCATTGATCCCCGGATAACGTGACGACGTGGATCTACTGCAACCGATCATCAAGCCGTACGCCTGGGGATCCCGGGAGGAGCTGGCCCGCCTCCAGAACCGCGACGTCCCGTCCCCCGGACCCGAGGCGGAGCTGTGGATGGGCGCGCATCCGTCCGGACCCGCGGGCCTCACCCGCGACGGGCTGACACTCACCCTCCAGGACGTGGTGGCCCAGGACCCGGAACGGGAACTGGGCATGGACTCCGTGGCCCGCTTCGGCGCCCGGCTGCCCTTCCTGCTCAAGGTGCTCGCGGCCGATCAGCCCCTGTCCATCCAGGTGCACCCCGATCGGGCGCAGGCGGAGGCCGCGTACAAGGCCCAGGCGGCGGGCGGCGGGCAGGGCCCGTACGCGGACGACTGGCCCAAGCCCGAACTGCTCTGCGCGCTCACCCCCTTCGAGGTACTCGCGGGCTTCCGCACCCGCGAGGAGGCCGCCTCCGTCCTGGACGCCCTCGGCCTGGCCCGCCTCGCCCCCGTCTCGGCGCTGCTGACCGCGGGGACCGACGACTCCGCGCTCACCTTGGCCCTGCGGACCGTGCTGGAATGGCCCGCGGAGGACCGCGTGGCGCTCGTCGCCGAGGTGGTGGACGCCTGCGCGGGCAAGGCGGAGGAGCCCGGCGCGCACACCGGGGCCTACCGGGCCGTGACGCACATGGCCGTACATCATCCCGGGGACCTCGGCCTGGTCGCCTCGCTGCTGATGCGTCATCAGGTCCTCGACGCGGGACAGGCGTTGTTCATGGCGGCGGGCGGACTGCACGCCTATGTCAAGGGAGTCGGCGTGGAACTGATGGCCGCCTCCGACAACGTGCTGCGATCAGGACTGACGACCAAGGAGGTGAACGTTCCCGAGCTGGTGCGGATCACCGACCCCTCGGTGCGGGTTCCGGTCGCCGCTCCCCGCACGGTCGACGGCCCCGGACGCACCGAGGTGTTCGACTGTCCGGTCGAGGAGTTCGCCCTGTACCGGACGGAACCGACCGCCGAGGCCGTGCCGTTGTTGCCGTCGGCCGGACCGCGCGTCGCACTGTGCGCGGCCGGGGAGGCGGTACTGCGCGGGCCGGACGGCGAGCGTCTCACCCTGCGGGCCGGCACCTCGTGCTTCGTTCCCGACTCCGACCGGGGCATCACCGTGGAAGGCACCGGGACCCTCTTCGTGGCGGGCACCGGTCTCACGGTCCACCGTCCCTGACACCACCGTGGTCCGCCGTCGCGGCCCAGGGAATCCAGAAGGGCTGCGGGATACCGATACATCAAGGATGACAACGTTGTCTGACGCAGACGTCGCCGGCCCTTCTCCCTCCGCGGTCGACGACACCCGGACGCCGAACAGAGAAAAGAGCACACAGGTGTACGCAGCACTCGACATCGGCGGCACGAAGATCGCGGGAGCGCTGATCGACGACGCGGGCGCCCTTCTGAAGCGCGCGGAACTGCCCACCCCGGCGCGCGAGTCGACCTCCCGCCTGGCGGGCACCGTCGACGCCGTGATCGACGAGCTGGCGACCCATCCCGCCTGGGGCACCGTCCGCGGCATGGGTATCGCCAGCGCCGGGCCCGTGGACACGGCGACGGGCACGGTCAGCCCGGTGAACATACCGGCCTGGCGGGCGTTCCCCCTGGTCGAGTCCGTACGGGCGCATCCGATGCTGTTCGACGGCATCGATCCGGTGCTGATCGGCGACGCGGTGGCGGTGGCGGCCGCCGAACACTGGCTGGGTGCCGCGCGGGGAGCCGTCAACGCCCTGTGCATGGTGGTCTCGACGGGCGTGGGCGGCGGCTACGTACTGGACGGCAGACTGCACCCCGGCCCCACCGGCAACGCGGGCCACATCGGGCACATCTCCGTCGCCATGGACGGTCCGCCCTGCGCGTGCGGCGCACGCGGCTGCGTCGAGGCGTACGCCAGCGGAACCGCCATCGCCCGCCACGCGGTGCAGGCCGGCTGGACCCCGCCGCCGGGACAGGAACCGACCGCGGCGGCGGTGGCGGAGGCGGCGCGCGCCGGGGACGCGCGCGCCCTCGCCGCCTTCGACCGGTCCGCGCGGGCCCTGGCCGCCGCGATCGCCGGCAGCGCCACCCTGCTGGAGATCGAGGTCGCGGTGATCGGGGGCGGTGTCGCGCAGGCCGGGGACGTGCTCTTCACTCCCCTGCGGCGCCATCTGCGCGGTTTCGCCGTGCTCGACTTCACCCGCCGGCTGACCGTGCGGCCCGCCGCGCTGGCCCGGGACGCGGGTCTCGTCGGCGCGGCGGCGGCCGCCCGCGGACAGGTGCAGGAGGGAGCCGGGGTGTACGCCTCCAGGTGAGGGCAGGCCGTCGTGGGCCCAGGGTCAGAGACGGCCTGGCGCGCCCAGGGTCCAGGACGTCCGGCCCGAGCCGTGGCCGACCCCTCCCGCCACACCCCGCGACGCCACCCGCGGGCCCCTGCCCTCGCGGGACCGCCCTCCGGGCGACGACGCGAACGGGCGGGTACGACCGGGGGGCCGCGGCTCTCCAGCCACGGCCCCTCTCTGGGTTAGCCCGGTCGCCCGGTCGCCCGGTCGCCGGGTCGCCCGGTCGCCGGGTCGTTCGTTCCTCCGGTCGTCCGTTCAGGGACGAGGGGGCGCGGTGGACCCCCGCGGCACCAGCTGCGGTGTGGCCACCGGCTGGGACAGGGGCTCCTGTCCCGCGATGACGTCGAACAGCACCCGGGTGACCTGGGCGCCGAAGGAGTGCACGTCGTGGCTCATCGCGGACAGCGTCGGGTGGGTGAGCCGGCACAGCTGGGAGTCGTCCCAGGCCAGCAGCGACAGCTCGTCCGGGACGGAGACACCCATCTCCGTGGCCACGCCGAGTCCCGCCACCGCCATGATGTCGTTGTCGTAGACGATCGCCGTGGGCCGCTCCGCGGAGAGCAGCAGCGAGCGCGTCGCCCGTGCGCCCTCCTCGCCGGAGAAGCCGGTCTCGACATGCGTCCCGCGCTCCAGACCGAGGTCCGCCATCGCCGTCTCGACCGCCGCGGTCCGGATGGCGCTGTGCCCGAGGCCGGACGGCCCGCCCACCCGGGCGATGCGCCGGTGGCCCAGTGCCGCGAGATAGCGGACCGCCTCGCCGACCGCGGTGGCGTCGTCCGTCCATACCGAGGGGAAGCCGCCCGTCAGGCTCGGATGCCCCACGGTGACCGCGGGCAGACCGAGCCGGCGCAGCGGCTCGATGCGCGGGTCGTCCTCGCGCAGGTCGACCAGGATCGACCCGCCGATCTGGCGCTCGCGCCACCAGCGCTCCTGGAGCTGGGTCTCCTCCTCCAGCGAGCCCACCAGCCGCAGCAGCAGCGAGCAGTCGCGCTCGGCGAGCACGCTCTCGATGCCGGAGATGAACTCCATGTAGAAGGGCTCAAGGCCCAGCAGCCGGGCGGGCCGGCAAATGGCGAGACCAATGGTGTCGACCGCCTGCCGGGACAGGCTGCGCGCCGAGGAGTTCGGCGCCCAGCCCAGGTCCCGGGCCGCGGCGAAGATCCGCTCGCGGGTGGCCTCGGACACGCCCGGCTTGTGGTTGAAGGCCAGGGAGACGGCTCCCTTGGAGACCCCCGCGGCCGCGGCGACGTCCTTGATGGTCACCCGCTCACTGGGTGCGCTCACGCCGGTCCCACACTGAACAGGGCGGCCCGTACGGCGTTGGCGCCCGTCTCTTCTGCGCCGCGGACCTTCAGGCGCAGCCGCTCCCCGGGGAGCAGGGTGCGCGGACCGGTGTCACAGGTGGCGGCCGGACCGAGGCGGTCGGGCTGGAGCAGAAGGTCCCGTACAAGGGTGCGAGCAGTTACCACGACGTCGAGACTACCGTCATCGGAGCCGGTCACGGACGCCACGGTGACGTCGTAGTCGGGAGCCGGGTAGGCGAAGTCCTTGTCGGTCACGGGGAAGTGCAGGGCCCGCAGATCGCCCTCGTCGGCGACGAGGAACTCCTTGCCCGAGGTGGCGTCCGGCACCATTTCCCGTGGTACCGCGTGCCGGTGCACGGAGCGCGCGCCGACGACGACGTCCACGACGCCCTCCGCGACCACGGTGCCGTCGGCCCGCATCCGGCGCAGGGTCACCGACGCCTCCCACGGTTCGGCGGCCTGGTTGATCACCGCGACGGTGGGTCCGTCGGCGCCGGGGTGGAGGGTGAGCAGACGGTCGGCGTAGACCCGGCGCAGCTCGTGGTGGAGGGGCTTGAGGCGGCCGTCCCCGTCGATCGCGGCCCAGGAGCTGACCGGCCAGCAGTCGTTCAGCTGCCACACCACCGTGCCCGCGCAGACGGGCCAGTGCGAGCGCCAGTGCTCGATGCCGGCCGCGACGGCGCGCGCCTGGACGAGCTGGGTGAGGTAGTGCCAGCGGTCGAAGTCGTCCTCGGGCAGCGGGAAGTGGCGGGCCACCCCGCGATGGAGCTTGCCGTTGCCGTCCTCCGCCTTCTGGTGGTGGAGCATGCCGGGCGAGTCGGGCGCGAGCCGCTCGCCCGGGAGCGCGCGCCGGAGGGTGGCGAGGGCGGGCGGCCCCTGCCAGCCGAACTCGGAGACGAACCGGGGGACGTTCTCCCGGTACTCGGCGTAGTCCTGCCGGTTCCACACCTCCCACGAGTGGTAGGTGCCGTGCGCCGGGTCGTTGGGGTGGTGGTCCCAGGAGCCGGACCAGGGGCTGCCCGCGGTGTACGGGCGGGTCGGGTCGAGTTCCGCCACGACGCGGGGCAGCACCCCCAAGTAGTAGCCCTCGCCCCAGGAGTCGCCGTCGAGGGCCGGCTCCCAGTCCCAGTCGCGGAAGCCCCAGAGGTTCTCGTTGTTGCCGTTCCAGAGGATGAGCGAGGGATGCGGCATGAGCCGGACAACGTTGTCCCTCGCCTCGGCCTCGACCTCGCCCCGCAGCGGCTGCTCCTCGGGGTAGGCGGCGCAGGCGAAGAGGAAGTCCTGCCAGACCATCAGGCCGAGTTCGTCGCAGATGTCGTAGAAGGCGCGGTCCTCGTAGATGCCGCCGCCCCAGATCCGTACGAGATCGACGTTGGCGTCGACCGCCTGGGACAGGCGGGTGCGGTAGCGCTCGGGGGTGATGCGGGAGGGGAAGACGTCGTCGGGGATCCAGTTCACGCCGCGGGCGAAGATCCGGACGCCGTTGACGACGAGGGTGAAGCCCGTGCCCAGTTCGTCGGCGGAGCGGTCGATCTCGACGGTGCGGAAGCCGATCCGGCGGTGCCAGGAGTCCAGCGGGCCGCCGCCGGCCTCGCCGAGGGTCACCTCCAGCTCGTACAGGGGCTGCTCACCGTATCCGCGCGGCCACCACAGTGCGGCGTCGGGCACCTCCAGGGTCAGCACGGCCTGGTCGCCGTCGACCTCGGCGGTGGCTTCCACGCCGCCGACCGAGCCGTGGATCTCCAGCGGGCGCCCGGCGCCCCGCTCGCTGCGCTCGATGTCGACGCGCACCTCCACCCGGCCCGTGCCGTCCACGACGGTCACCACGGGGCGGACCTCGGCCAGCCTGGCGGTGGACCAGCGCTCCAGCCGGACCGGGCGCCAGATGCCCGCCGTGACCAGGGTGGGCCCCCAGTCCCAGCCGAAGCTGCACGCCATCTTGCGGATGTACTGGAAGGGCTCCGGGTAGACGTTCGGCCGGTCGCCGATCATCGTGCGGACGCGGTTGGCCTCGTCGTAGGCGGAGGCGAACTCCACGTTCAGATCGCCGTCGAGACCGGTCACGTCGAAGCGGTAGGTGCGGTGCATGTTGCGGGTGCGGCCCAGCTCGCGCCCGCCCAGCGTGATCACCGCGGCGGTGTCGAGACCTTCAAAGACAAGGTCGGTACGCTCATACCGCTCTGCGGAGGTTTCGGATGATTCGATACCTCGGCTGTAGGTCCAGGCACGTCGACCCACCCAGGCCGCGTCGCGCTCGTTCAGGCCGAGAAAGGGGTCCTCGATGGCGCCCGCGGCCAGCAGATCCGTGTGGACACAGCCGGGCACCTGCGCCGGCAGAGCGCTCCCCTCGTAACCGAGGTTCCAGCCCTCGGTGAGCTGGACGACTTCCTTCATGTGCGGCTCCTCTGGAGAACGGGCGGCGTCGTGCGTGTGACGACAGAGTCCAACCTAAGGCTGCTTATATGAACCGGTCTAGTCCCTACTGCCAACAAGAGTCAAAGCAAATCCCCAGGCCGGAGGGGTACACCATGCGAGCAAGGCGCCACCGCATGTAACGATTAAGTATCGCGGACATGCAGAAAGCTTTACCGGTTCATCAACGGGCTGGCATAGTCCCCGACATCTACCGGCCCGAGCCGTAATCCAATGGAGGAGTGGGGCGCATGGGAAAGAGAACGCTGAGTGCCGCGATGCTGGCCACCGCGGTGCTGACGGTCACCACGGCGTGCAGTGGCGGCGGCGGAACGCCGAGCGGGGACGAGTCCGCGGTCGCGCCGCTGAACCCCAAGAGCGCGTCCGGCACGATCACCGTGCTGACCAACCGTACGGACCTCGTGCAGGACGGCACGATGAAGAAGTACGCGGCGGAGTTCAACAAGACCTATCCCAAGGTGAAGGTGAAGTTCGACGCCATCACCGACTACGAGGGTGAGGTCAAGATCAGGATGAACACCGAGAACTACGGTGACGTCCTGCTCATCCCCGGCGCGGTCGCCAAGGCCGACTACCCGAACTTCTTCGCTCCCCTCGACGAGTCCGCCGCGATGCGCTCGAAGTACCTGTTCACGGACAAGACCGAGGTCGACGGCAAGGTCTACGGCGTCGCCACCTTCGGCACCGCCAGCGGCTTCGTCTACAACAAGGCCGTGTGGAAGGAGGCCGGCATCACCGAGTGGCCCACCACGACGGAGCGGTTCCTCGCGGACCTCAAGACCGTGAAGGAGAAGACCGGCGCCACTCCGTACTACACCAACTTCAAGGACGCCTGGCCGCTCAGCGGCCAGTGGACCAACGCCGTCGGCACCGTCAGCTGCGACAGCCAGGCACTCGACGTGCTGGCCGAGACGGACGACCCGTGGGCCAAGGGCAGCGACCTGAACACGCTGGACACCCTGCTGTTCGACATGGTCGACCAGAAGCTGACCGAGAAGGACCCCAGCACCACCAACTGGGAGACCTCCAAGACCCTGCTGGCCAAGGGTGAGGTCGGCAGCATGATGCTCGGCTCATGGGCCGTCAACCAGATGCGCGCCGCGGCCGAGGACGCCGGGACGGACCCCGACGACATCGGCTTCATGCCGGTGCCCGCCCAGTCCGGCGGCAAGTTCTGCGCGACGCTCGCCTCCGACTACCAGCAGGCGGTGAACGTCCACTCCGACAACAAGGAGGCCGCCCGCGCCTGGATCGACTGGTTCACCGAGGAGTCCGGCTACTCCGAGAAGGAGGGCGCGGTCTCGGCGCTGAGGTCGGCCGCTATGCCGTCCACACTCCAGGACTACGTTGACAACGATGTCAAGATGCTGGAACGCTCTGAGGCGAAGACCGCCGAGGTGAACGAGATCGACCAGGCCTCCGAGATCGGTCTCAACACGCCGGACTACCGCCAGAAGCTCATCGACATCGCCCGCGGCGCCCAGGACGGGTCGCTGCAGGACTACTTCGACGAACTCGACGAGCGCTGGTCCGAGGCCCGGCAGAACGCCGGCTCCTGACCTGCCACCCGCGCGGGGTCCCCGGCCCCTCGGCCTCCCCGCTGACCGGGGACCCCGCGCGGCGGCGCGCAGCGGATGATGAAAGGCCCTGGCCCTCACATGCCCCGAACCGTACTCACTACCTCACCGCCCGCGTCGGCCTCGAAAGCGGACCGGGCGGCCCGGCACCGCGCAGGCCGCGGCGGACCGGGCGGACGCTCCTGGCGTGACCTGCCACTGCGCGGTCTGACCCCCTGGCTGTTCCTGCTGGTGCCGCTGATCCTGCTGGTGACGTTCACCTACGTCCCGGTGGGCAACATGCTCTACTACAGCTTCACCGACTGGGACGGGGTCAGCCCCGAGCGCAACTACGTCGGTGGGGAGAACTACACCGACGTCTTCACCCGCTCGGACATGATCCGGGTCTTCGCGGTGAGCCTGTACTACCTGGCGGCGTCCGTCGTGCAGATCGTGATCGCCCTGTACCTCGCCACCGTCCTCAGCTTCAACCTGCGCTTCCGGAACCTGTTCAAGGGCATCCTGTTCTTCCCCTACCTGATCAACGGCGTGGCGATCGGGTTCGTCTTCCTCTACTTCTTCCAGGAGGGCGGCACGCTGGACTCGGTCCTGTCCCTGTTCGGCGTGAACCCCGACCATGCCTGGCTCGGCGACCCGGAGTCCGCGAACACCTCGCTGGCCGGCGTCTCCGTCTGGCGGTTCACGGGCCTGAACTTCGTGCTCTTCCTCGGCGCGATCCAGTCGATCCCCGGTGAGCTGTACGAGGCCGCCCAGCTCGACGGCGCGAGCCGCTGGCAGCAGTTCCGGCACATCATCGCCCCCGGCATCCGGCCGGTGATCAGTCTGAGCGTCATCCTGGCGATCTCCGGCTCACTCTCGGTCTTCGAGATTCCGTACATCATGACCGGCGGCGCGAGCGGGACCTCGACCTTCGTGATCCAGACCGTGAAGCTGGCCTTCCAGTTCAACAAGACGGGCCTCGCCTCGGCCTGTGCCGTGGTTCTGCTGGCGATCATCCTGCTGATCACCTGGATCCAGCGCCGTCTCGTGCCCGACGAGAGGGTGGACATCGTATGACTGCCAACGCACCCGCCCGGCCCCGCAGGCGTCCGGGCCTCGCCACCCCGCTGACCTATGTGGTCCTGATCGCCGCGTCGCTCGTGGTCCTGATCCCGCTCAGCGTGATCTTCCTGACCTCGCTGAAGTCGGCGGACGAGGTCGCCGACGGCAGCGGCGCGCTGACGCTGCCGGACAACTGGCTGAACTTCGACAACTACGCGACCGCGTTCTCCGACGGCAACATGCTGACGGCCTTCGGGAACACGGCCTTCATCCTGCTGTTCTCGATCACCGGCACGGTGATCATCGGCTCGATGACCGCGTACGCCATCGACCGCTTCCGCTTCCGCTTCAAGAACCTGATCCTGGCCCTGTTCCTGGTGGCCACGCTGGTCCCGAGCGTCACGACCCAGGTCGCCACCTTCCAGGTGGTGAACAGCTTCGGTCTGTTCGACACCCGGTGGGCGCCGATCCTGCTCTACATGGGCACCGACATCGTGTCCATCTACATCTTCCTCCAGTTCATCCGCGGTATTCCGATCTCGGTCGACGAAGCGGCCCGGCTGGACGGCGCGAACGCCTTCACCATCTACCGCAAGATCATCTTCCCGATGCTGAAGCCGGCCGTCGCGACCGTGGTCATCATCAAGGGCATCACCACGTACAACGACTTCTACATCCCGTTCCTGTACATGCCTTCCGAGGAACTGGGCACAATGTCCACGGCGCTGTTCCGGTTCAAGGGACCGTACGGCGCGCACTGGGAGACGATCTCCGCCGGGGCCATCCTGGTGATCGTCCCCACCCTGCTGGTGTTCCTCTTCCTCCAGCGCTACATCTACAACGGGTTCGCCCAGGGGGCGAGCAAGTAGCGGCCGGGGGACGACGCCGAGGGGGAGGACCGACCTGACCCGGTCCTCCCCCTCGGCGTCGTCCGTGCGCCCGCCGGACGACACCGGCCGACGATGATCAAAAGGTACGACGGACTCGTGATCGATCTGTCAGTGTTCTACTGAGGGGTGGAGGAACGATGGCCGTGGATGCGAGTCGGCGGGGTTATCACGCGCAGCGGTGGGCGGCGCGGGGCGCGCTGACGGCGGCGGCGCTCGCGCTTCTGGTGCCGCTCTTCTACGGCGGTCTCGGCGGGGTGCTGCTGCTCGTGGGCGGCGCGGTCGGGCTGATCGTCACCGCGGCCGCGGTGTGGTGGACGCTCAGTCTGCGCGGGCCGCTGCGCTGGCTGGCGGCGCTGGTGGCGCTGACCGTCCCGGCCTGTGCGATCGCCCTGTTCGCGGTGACGCTCTTCTGGGCGGTGCCGGTGTCGCTGGCGCTGTGGAGCCTGGCGGTCTGGTGCGGCCGGTTCGCGCTGCGCGGGACGGGCGGGCACCGGGTGCGGGTGAAGGAGTACCGCAGTCCCCCGCCGAGGCGCCCCTTCCTGATCATGAACCCGCGTTCGGGCGGCGGGAAGGTCGGCCGGTTCGGTCTGCGCGAGCGGGCCGAGCAGCTCGGCGCGCGGGTCGTCCTGCTCGACCCGGAGCAGCCGCAGGACGTGACCGAGCTGGCGCGCGCCGCGGTCGCGGACGGCGCCGATCTGCTCGGGGCCGCCGGTGGCGACGGCACGCAGGCCCTGGTCGCCGCCGTGGCCGCCGAGCACGGGCTGCCGTTCCTGGTGATCAGCGCCGGGACCCGCAACCACTTCGCGCTCGACCTGGGCCTGGACCGCGACGACCCCGCCACGGGTCTGGACGCGCTGACCGACGGCGTCGAACTCCGGGTCGACCTGGGGTTCGCCGCGGACCGGCCGTTCGTCAACAACGCCTCCTTCGGGGCGTACGCGACGATCGTGCAGAGCCCCTCGTACCGCGACGACAAGCTCGGTACGAGTCTGGAGCTGCTCCCTGATCTGCTCACCGGTCAGCAGGGCGCCCGGCTGACGGCGCGGGCGGCGGGCACCACGCTGGAGGCCCCGCAGGCCGTGCTGGTCAGCAACAACCCCTATCTCACCTCGGACCCGTTCGTGTTCGGCCGGCGCGAGCGGCTCGACGGCGGTGTCCTCGGGGTCGTCGGGATCAAGGTGGAGAACGCGGCGGAGGCCGCCGGGCTGCTGCTCGGCCCGGATCCGCACGGCCTGACGGTGCTCACCGCGCGGGAGGTGGTCGTCGACGCCGACCGCCCCGAGATCGAGGCGGGGCTGGACGGCGAGGCGCTGGTGCTGGCCGCTCCGGTCCGCATCAGGGTCGAGCCGGGCGCGCTGCGGGTCCGGGTGCCCCGCAAGCGGCCCGGTGTGATCCGGCGCGAGCCCAAGCTGGACTGGCGCCGGCTGCGCAAGCTCGCGGCGACCGTCGGCCGCACCGCCGGGCCGTACTCCCGGCCCTGATCAGCGGGTCGCCGTGGGACGGCGGGAGATCCGGGTGGCCTCGGAGACGTCGGTGATCGGCCGCAGCCGGTAGGTGTAGGCGTAGTCGCGGTCGGCGAAGAGCTTGTACTCGTCGTGGGTGTGCGCGCCCCAGCTGTTGTCGCCGCCCACGCCCATCTGCCGGTGGTTGACCCGCAGGACGACCTCCTGCCGGGGGGTGAGCTGGTAGTCGTGGCGGACGCCGACCGACAGGTCCTCGGGGGTGTGCCGGGAGGCGTTGATCTCCAGCAGGGGTTCGCCGCTGATCAGGAGTCCGACGCCGGTGGCGTCGGTGAGGGCGGCCCAGCGGACGTCGGTCTTGTTGCCGTTCTCCTGCGGGCGGATGTAGGGGGTCCACTGTGCGGCGACGGTGCCGGAGTACAGCCCGACGTCGGTGCCGTTGTTGCGGTCCCAGTGGTTCTCCTCCGGGCCGCGCCCGTACCAGTGCAGCCGGTCCAGCCGTCCGGGGAGGAAGAGGAGGGTGCCGATCTCCGGGATGTACGGCAGTGAGGCGGCGCCCGGGTGGAGGGTCTGGTCGACCTTGATCTCGCCGTTGCCGAGGACGGTGTAGGTGGTGGTGTACGTCGAGCGGACGGTGGTGGGCAGGGTGCCGGTGACCGCGATCTCGACGGCGCGGTCACCGACGGCCCGTACCGCGACCCCGGTGACGGTGCGGCGGGCGCCCGCGTCGCGCCAGGTCTCGTTGCGGATGTGCTGACGGTTGCCCTTGTCGTTGTCGGTGGGGGCCCGCCAGTGGTTGGGGGCGGCGCCGGAGAGCAGCAGTGCGGCCCCGGCGGCCTCGTAGGTGGTGATGAGTCCGCTGGTCCGGTCGACGGTGACGGTGAAGTCCTCGCCGGTGACGGTGACGGTCCGGGCGTCCTCGCGGTGGGTGAGGGCGGGGACGCCGGCGAGGGGCACCGGGGTCACGGCGGGGACCTGCGCGTCGAGGGCGAGCCGGTGCCGGGCCACCTCGAAGCCTGCCCCCGCCCAGGGTGTGGACTCACGTGTGGTGAAGGACAGTTGGAGGAAGTACTCGGTGCCGGGCGCCGGGTCGGCGGGCAGTTCCACCGGGACGGTGACGTCCTTGCTCGACAGCGGGGGCACGTCGAGCCGGCCGAGGGTGCCGGTGCCTGCCGGGAGGCCGTCCGCGAGGAGGGTCCACCGCGCGTCGAAGGCGCGGAGGTCGGTGAAGAGGTATTCGTTGGTGAGGGTGAACGTGCCGTCGTCGCGCGGGACCGCGCCGACGGCCTGGTGGACGCGCTTGATCTCGGCGGCCTTGCCGGTGTGCCGTCGGTCGGCGGTGACGACGCCGTCGGCGACGAAGTTGCCGTCGTTGGGGTTGTCGCCCCAGTCGCCGCCGTAGGCGTGGAAGGTCCGCTCCGGGGGCCGCAGTTCGGTGGTCACGACGGTGGCCGCGTCGAACCAGAACCGCACTCCGGCGTCGTCGGGACCGCGGCCGCCGGAGGCCAGTTCGGCTGCGCTCAGGGCGCGGGCGTAGACGCGGGCGCGGCGGACGGTGCCGGTGAACTCCCTGGTCGGATGGTCGGCGTCGGTGGCCAGGGCGAGGGGTGCGCAGTTGACGCTCGGCCTGAGTGCGGTGGTGCGGGTGGCCCGGACCTGGCCGTCGACGTACAGGGTGAGGGTGCCGGCGTCGGCGTCGAAGACGCCCGCGACATGGTGCTCGGTGTCGCGCCAGCCCGTCGCCGGGAGCGGCCAGGTGGCGGTGATCCACTGGCCTTCGGAGTGGATGAAGAACTCCAGGTTCTTGGTGGTCTGCTTCAGGGTGTAGTGGGTGTCGCCCTTGGCGATGATCGGCTGCTGGTAGCCGATGAAGCGCGGGGTGATCCACGCCTCCAGGGTGAGCGAGCCGGTGAGGTCCAGGCGCCGGTCGCGGGCGAACACGGCACCGCCGTACAGGCCTTCGGCACGGTCGAGGGTGCCGGCGGCCGCGAGGATCTCGCCCTTCAGGCCGAGGGGTCCGGACTCGGTGAGCAGAGTCCGCGCGGGGGTGGGCCAGTTGAGGGACTGGTCGGCGAAGTCCCAGATCCAGCCGCCCTGGAGAACCTCGTACCGGCGGACCAGGTCCCAGTACTTCTTGAAGTTGCCGTTGGAGTTCCCCATCGCGTGCGAGTACTCGATCATCACGTACGGCCGGGTGTCGGCGGTGTCCCGCGCGCGGGCCTCGACGCGGGCGGGGGTGTCGTACATCTCGGAGCGGATGTCGCTGATGCCGGGCCGGTCGTCGCCCTCGTACTGGACGACGCGGGTGGGGTCGTAGGACTTGATCCAGTCGTGCATGGCGGTGAACGTGGAGCCGGTGCCCGCCTCGTTGCCGAGGGACCAGATGACCACCGAGGCGTGGTTCTTGTCGCGGTGGACCATGTTCTGCGCACGGGCCACGCACGCCTTCGCCCAGTCGGCGTGGTCGCCGGGGTAGTTCTTGTGGATGCCGTGGGTCTCCAGGTTGGTCTCGTCGACCAGGTACAGGCCGTAGGCGTCGGCGAGTTCGTACCAGAGCGGGTTGTTGGGGTAGTGCGCGGTGCGCACCGAGTTGATGTTCAGCCGCTTGACGACCTCGATGTCGCGGACCATGTCGGCGCGGGTGAGGGCCGTGCCGCGCTCGGGGTGCATCTCGTGGCGGTTGACTCCGCGCAGCGAGACCGGTCGGCCGTTGATGCGCATCAGGCCGTCCCGCAGGGCGAACTCGCGCAGGCCGACCCGGTGGGAGAGGGTCTCGATCACCTGGCCGGAGGGATCGCGCAGGGTGAGGACGGCGGTGTAGAGGTCCGGCTGTTCGGCGGACCACAGCCGGGGCGAGGGCACCGCCCGGGCCGCGCGTACGGTCGTGTCCGTGCCGGGCGCGCCGACCTCGGCGCTCTGTTGCAGGGGCCGCGGCCAGACGGGGTGTCCGTCGGGGTCGTGGAGCTGGGTCTCGACGGTGTACGGCCCCGGTGTCCCGTCCGCGTAGGCGCGCACGCTCGCGGTGACCGACAGTTCCGCGGTGGTGAAGTCGTCGCCGAGCGGGGTGTCCAGTTTGAAGTCGCGCAGGTGGACGGTGGGGGTGGAGTACAGGTACACCGAGCGGAAGATGCCGCTCAGCCGGATCATGTCCTGGTCCTCCAGCCAGTCCCCGTCGGAGTAGCGGTAGACCTCGACGGCGATGTGGTTGGTGCCGGGCGTCAGGCGGTCGGTGATGTCGTACTCGGACGGGGTGTAGGAGTCCTCGTCGTAGCCCACGAGTTCGCCGTTGATCCACACGTAGTGCGCCGACTTCACGCCCTCGAAGTGCAGGAACACCCGGCGTCCCGACCAGTCGCGGGGGACGGTGAAGGTGCGCCGGTACTGGCCGACCGGGTTGTAGCGGGTCGGCGCGGCGGGCGGCTGCGGCTCCTCGCCGAGGCCGTTGGCGCCCCAGTAGGGGTAGGTGATGTTGAGGTAGATCGGGCGGTCGTGGCCGTGCAGTTGCCAGACGGAGGGGACCGGGATGCCGTCCCAGCCGCTGTCGTCGAGGTCGGTGCGGTGGAAGTCCGGGTCCCGGTCGGCGGGGCGGTCCGCGTACGCGAACTTCCAGGTGCCGTCGAGGTCGAGCCGGTACGGCGATGTCGTGCGGTCGGCGGCGAGCGCCTGGGCGGTGTCGGCATACGGCATGAGCGTGGTGTGCGGTGGCTCGGTGCCCAGGCGGAAGACGTCGATGGAGCCGGTCCATTCCTGGGTGCCGTCGGCCGCGCGGGGGCGTGCGGCGGCGGTCGTGGAGGAGAGGGCGAGGGCGCCGAGGAGGGCGGCTCCGCCCTCCAGCAGTCGGCGGCGGCTGACGGTCGGGTGCGGCATGGGCGTGGCCTTCCTCAGCCGCTGGTCACAGCGGGTGACTGCCGGGTCGAGGGTCACCCTAGGTCGCGGAGGGTCAGGCCGCGGCGATCTCCGTGGCGTCGGCGGGTCGCTCCTCGAACTGGGTCCGGTGCAGCTCCGCGTACCGTCCTTCGGCGGCCAGCAGCGCGTCGTGGGTGCCGCGTTCGACGATCCGGCCGTCCTCGACCACGAGGATCTGGTCGGCCGCCCGTACGGTGGACAGCCGGTGGGCGATGACCACCGCGGTCCTGCCCTCCAGCGCTTCGGCGAGGGCTTCCTGGACGGCGGCCTCGGAGGTGTTGTCGAGGTGGGCGGTGGCCTCGTCGAGGATGACCACGCGCTGCCGGGCCAGCAGCAGCCGGGCGATGGTCATCCGCTGGCGTTCGCCGCCGGACAGGCGGTAGCCGCGCTCCCCGACCACCGTGTCCAGGCCGTCGGGCAGGGCCCGGACGAGGTCGTCGAGGCGCGAGCGGCGCAGGGCGTCCCACAGGTCGTCGTCGCTCGCGCCGGGGCGGGCCAGGAGCAGGTTGGCGCGGACGGTGTCGTGGAAGAGGTGGCCGTCCTGGGTGACCATGCCGAGGGTCTCGCGCAGGGAGCGGGCGCTGACCTCGCGGACGTCGACCCCGCCGAGGCGTACGGTGCCGCCGTCGACGTCGTAGAGCCGCGGCAGCAGGGCGGCGATGGTGGACTTGCCGGCGCCGGAGGAGCCGACGAGCGCGACCGTCTGTCCGGGTTCGGCGCGGAAGGACAGGCCGCGCAGCACCTCGGCGCCGCCGCGGGTGTCGAGCGAGGCGACCTCCTCCAGGGAGGCGAGGGAGACCTTGTCGGCGGACGGGTAGCCGAAGCGGACGTCGGTGAACTCCACGGAGACCGGGCCGTCGGGGACCTCCCGGGCGTCGGGTCGGTCCTGGATGAGGGGCTCCAGGTCGAGCACCTCGAAGACCCGCTCGAAGCTGACGAGGGCGCTCATCACCTCGACGCGGGCCCCGGCGAGCGAGGTGAGCGGGGCGTAGAGGCGGGTCAGCAGCAGGGCGAGGGCGACCACGGCGCCGGGTTCGAGGGTGCCGTTGAGGGCGAAGAAGCCGCCGAGGCCGTAGACCAGCGCGAGGGCGAGGGCGGAGACCAGGGTCAGGGCGGTGATGAACGCCGACTGGGCGGTGGCGGTGCGGACGCCGATGTCGGCGACGCGGCGGGCGCGGGCGGCGAACTCCTCGGACTCCTGCTCGGGGCGGCCGAAGAGTTTGACGAGGGTGGCGCCGGGGGCGGAGAAGCGCTCGGTCATGCGGGTGCCCATCGCCGCGTTGAGGGTGGCCGCCTCCCTGGTCATGCGGGCCATCCGGCGGCCCATGCGGCGGGCGGGGATCACGAACACCGGCAGCAGGGCCAGCGCGAGCAGGGTGATCTGCCAGGACAGGGTGAGCATCACGACGAGGGTGAGGAGCAGGGTGACGAGGTTGCTGACCACTCCGGAGAGCGTGTTGCTGAAGGCGCGCTGGGCGCCGATGACGTCGTTGTTGAGCCGGGAGACGAGTGCCCCCGTGCGCGTGCGGGTGAAGAACGCGACCGGCATGCGCTGCACATGGTCGAAGACGGCGGTCCGCAGATCGAGGATGAGTCCCTCCCCCAGCGTCGCCGAGAGCCGGCGGGCGAGGATGCCGAGCGCCGCCTCCAGGACCGCGATGAGGGCGATCAGCAGGGCCAGGCGTACGACGCGGTCCTCGTCGCCGCCCGACACGATCGCGTCGACGACCTCGCCGGCCAGGACGGGCGTCGCCACGGCGAGCAGCGCGGTGACCACGCCGAGGCCGACGAACCGGGCGATGCGCGTGCGGTGCGGGCGGGCGAACGCGCCGATGCGGCGCAGGGTTTCACGGGCGAAGGGGCGGCGCTGCTGTTCGGCGGTCATGACGGATTGCAGCTGCGTCCAGGCTGTGGTCTCCATGCTCATGGAGGAGAAGCTAGAACCTCAACTTTCCTTGAGGTCAAGGAGTCGGCGGGACGTAAGCCGGAAGCCCCATTTCCGCAACCCGCCGTTGGGGCGGCGCGGAGAGCCTCTCCGAATGTGACACGCGTCCCGGTCCGCCGGATCCTCTGCCTGCTGCCGCTGGTGCTGGTCGCCGTGGTGGCCGTGCTCCACCGTGACGTGCTCGCCGAGGGCCTCGCGCATCTGGGCACCGCCGAGTGGCCCTGGCTGCTGGCCGCGGCCGGAGCCACCTGTCTGACCTGGGTGGCCGCGGCCTGCTGCCGCCAGGGCGCGGTGGTCGAACGGCTGCCCTCCGCGCGGCTGCTCGCCACCCAGTTCGCGGCCGGCGCGGCCAACCACCTGCTGCCGACGGGTCTGGGCGCGAGCGCGGTCAACCTGCGGTTCATGACCGTGTGCGGGCTGCCGCTGGGGCGTTCCTCGGCGGCCATAGCCCTCTATCTGCTGGCCGAGTCGGTGGGCCGGCTGGCCCTGCTGGCCGCGCTGCTGCTGGCCTTCCCCGACGCGCTGCGGCTGGGCACCCTGCTGCCGCAGGGGGCGGTGGGGCCGCTGCTCCTCGCCGTCGTCGCCGCCGCGCTGCTGGCGGTGGGCGCCCTCGCCCTGGTCCGACGGGTGCGCACGACCGTGCTCTCCTTCCTGCGCACCGCGCTCGGCGAGGCCCGCTCGGTGCACACCCGCGCCTCCCGCGCGCTGGCCCTGTGGGGCGGCGCCTTCGCGTTCCCCGCCCTCCAGGCGACCGGGCTGGTCGCGGTGGGCGAGGCGCTGGGTCTGGACGTGCCGCCCCTGCACATGGCGGTCGCCTATCTCGCCGCGACGGTCGCGGTCGCCCTGGTCCCCACCCCGGGCGGGCTCGGCTCGGTCGAGGCGGCGCTGATCGTGGCGCTGGTCGCGGCGGGTGGCACGGCGGCCGTGGCGACTGCGGTGGTGCTGGCGTACCGGATCATCACGGTCTGGCTGCCGATCCTGCCGGGGGCGCTGACGCTGGGGGCGCTGGTGCGCTGGAAGGTGATCTGACCGGTCGGTAACGTGCGGGCCGACCCACGGAAAGGGGCCCCTGCCATGCCGGTTCGTGTCGAACGCCGGGGACATGTCACCACGGTCGTCCTGTCCCGCCCGGAGGCCCGCAACGCGGTCGACGGACCGACCGCGCTCGAACTCGCCGACGCCTTCCGCGCGTTCGAGGCGGACGAGGAGGCCCGGGTGGCGGTGCTGTGGGGTGAGGGCGGCACCTTCTGCGCGGGCGCCGATCTGAAGGCGCTCGGCACCGAGCGCGCCAACCGGGTCGCGGAGGACGGCGACGGCCCGATGGGCCCGACCCGGATGCGGCTGTCCAAGCCGGTGATCGCGGCGGTCGCCGGGCACGCCGTGGCCGGCGGTCTGGAACTGGCGCTCTGGTGCGATCTGCGGGTCGCCGAGGAGGACGCGGTGTTCGGGGTCTTCTGCCGCCGCTGGGGCGTTCCGCTCATCGACGGCGGCACGGTACGGCTGCCCCGGCTGATCGGCACCGGGCGCGCCCTGGACCTGATCCTCACCGGCCGCCCGGTCCCGGCGCGGGAGGCCCACGGGATCGGGCTCGCCGACCGCGTCGTCCCCACCGGCACGGCGCGCGCCGAGGCGGAGGCGCTGGCCGCGACGATCGCCGCCTTCCCCCAGGCGTGCCTGCGCTCCGACCGCGCCTCCGTCCTCGACCAGGAGGGCCTGGGCGAACAGGAGGCCCTGCAAGGGGAGTTGCGCCACGGCACGGGGGTTCTGGCGGAGAGCCTGGAGGGGGCGGCCCGGTTCTCGGCGGGGGCGGGACGGCACGGGAGCTTCGGCCGGGGCGAGCAGGGCGGGGGCGCACCGGACCGGCCCTGAGTGCGCTCCGCCCGTTGCGGCACGCGCCCGCCCCTCACCCGCCGCAACAGCACGCCACCTGGTGCGAACTGCTGTGCGGAATGCGGGAGGATGAGCCCGCGTGCCCGGTCGGCGCACGACCTTTACCGTTCAGACATCGAGCAGGGGACAACGTGACGAGACTTCACATCCGGCCGACGACGCTGCGACGCGCCGCCGATTCGTGTCCCGGAGGTGACCGGTGAAGCGCGACCTCACCATGGACGACATGGTCGTGGCGGGTATCGCCCTGGCCGCCGGACTGCTGGCGGCGTTCCTGCTCCGGATGCTGATGCGCTGGCTGGGCAAGCACGCCGACCGGACCCGCTGGAGCGGCGACGACCTGATCGTGGACGTGCTGCGGACCGTGGTCCCGTGGTCGGCGTTCCTCGGCGGCGCTGCCTCCGCGGGCGCGGCTCTGCCGCTGACCGGCACGGTTCAACGGCATGTCAACCAGGTCCTGACGGTCCTGCTGATCTTCGTGGTGACGCTCGCCGTGGCCCGCGGGATCGCCGGTCTGATGCGGACGGTCACCCAGTCCCGTCCCGGTGTCGCGGGCTCCGCCACGATCTTCGTCAACATCACCCGGGTGCTGGTCCTGGCCATCGGCTTCCTGGTGGTCCTCCAGACGCTCGGCATCTCCATAGCGCCGATGCTCACCGCCCTCGGCGTCGGCGGTCTCGCCGTCGCCCTGGCGCTCCAGGACACGCTCGCCAACCTCTTCGCGGGCATCCACATCCTCGCCTCGAAGACCGTCCAGCCGGGCGACTACATCCGGCTGAGCAGCAACGAGGAGGGCTATGTCGAGGACATCAACTGGCGCCAGACGACGGTGCGGAACCTGTCCAACAACCTCGTCGTGATCCCCAACGGGCAGCTGGCGAAGACGAACATGACCAACTTCATGCGTCCCGACCAGCAGTTGACGATCCTGCTCCAGGTCGGCGTCGCCTACGACAGCGACCTCGACCAGGTGGAGCGGGTGACCAACGAGGTGATCGCCGAGGTGATGGCCGAGGTCGACGGCGCCGTGCCCGAGCACGAGCCGATCATCCGCTTCCACACCTTCGGCGACTCCCGCATCGGGTTCACCGTCATCCTCGGCGTCGGCGAGTTCAGCGACCAGTACCGGATCAAGCACGAGTTCATCAAGCGCCTGCACCGCCGCTACCGCCAGGAGGGCATCCGCATCCCGGCACCCACCCGGACGGTGGCGATCCAGCAGGGCTCGCTGGTGATCCCGCAGCAGCGCGGCGCGGAGAGCGAGCCGGACGAAGTTCCCTCCGCCCGGCTCGACTGATCCGTCAGAGGGTGGCCGAGTTGTCGTGCGGCCGCGCGTCCCGCCGCTTGCGGGGGGCGGCGGACGCCGACGGCGTCACCGGGGTGACCGTCCAGTCCGGGTGGCCGGGCATCCGCGGGGTCTTCGTCCCGTAGAGCCACTCGCGCAGGAAGCCCGAGAGGTCCTGCCCGGACACCTCCGAGGCGACGGCGATGTAGTCCTCCGTCGACGCCGAGGAGTCCCGGAAACGCTGGAGGAAGGCGCGCTCCAGCGCGTTGAAGGCGTCCTCGCCGACGGCCTGCCTCAGGGCGTACAGGACGAGGACGCCGCCCAGGTAGCGCTGGCTGTCGAAGAGGTTCGCGGCGGTCGGGGAGGCCACCGGCCCGGAGCTGTTGCGCCAGAGGTCGCCCTTGGCGTACGTGTCCTTCATCCGGGCTTCGATGCTGGTCAGGCCGATGGAGTCGGGCCAGCCGCGCTCGTAGCGGTAGAGCAGCCCGTAGAAGTCGGCGTGACCCTCGTTGAGCCAGAGGTCGGCCCAGGTGGCGGGGCTGACGCTGTTGCCGAAGTAGGAGTGGACCAGCTCGTGCATCATGTGCGAGCCGATCTTCTTCTCCTCCTGGAGGAGGTAGTTCGGCCGGTAGATGGTGAGGGTCTGGGTCTCCAGGCCGGTGAAGCCGAAGGGCTCGGCGGCGTCGGAGTTGCACGGCAGCAGGCCGTACGTCTCGAAGGGGTAGGCGCCGAGCCGCTGCTCGACCCACTCGACCAGGGCCGGGGTCAGCGCGAGCGCCGGCTCCAGCGCGGCCGCCCGCGCGACCGGCACCACGTCCCGCAGCGGCAGCCCGTGCGGGCCCTGCCGGTCCTTGATCACGTAGTCGCCCACGGTGATCTGCACCATCTCGGTGGCGATCGGCGAACGGGAGCGGTAGGTGTACGCGGTCCGGTCGCCGTCGAGGGTCTCGGTGCGTATGAGCTGCCCGGTGGCGACCCCGCGCAGTGCGGTGGGGACGGTGAGCCGGAAGGTGAAGTCGGCCTTGTCGACGGGGTGGTCGTTGCAGGGGAAGACGGTGTGCGCGGAGTCCGGCTGGCAGGCCACGGCGAAGCCGTCCGGGGTGGCCACCCAGCCGGTGTGCGGGAGCGTGCGGCGCGGGTCGGCGGTGTACGTCACACAGATCGTGACGGCGGCCTTGGCGGGCAGGGTGACGGCCGGGGTGATCCGCAGCTTCTCGCCGGTCTGCTCGAAGGCCGCGGCCCGTCGGCCGACGCGGACGGCGGTGACGTCCAGGCCCAGAGAGTCCAGGGAGAGCCGGGTCAGGGCCTGGGTGGTGCGCACGCGCAGGGTCGCGGTGGCGGCGACGAGCCGGGTCGTGGCGTCGTAGGCGAAGTCGAGGTGGTACGACGACACGCGGTAGCCGTCATTGCCCAGGGCCGGGAAGACGGGGTCGCCGAGGGTCTCGGGGCCGGGGGTGCCGTTCTTCGCCGTCGCCGCCTGAGCGGCCTGCGCCGCCTGCGCCGCGGGAGCCGTGGACAGGGCCGCCGCCGTGCCGATCAGGGCAGCCGGGGCCGTCACTCTGGTGCGATATCTCATGGTCTGCTTTCGCTCGGGCGGCCGGGTGGTCAGGTCCGGCCGTCGCCTCTGAGGAAGTGATCGACCTACAGGACCACCGGAACGCCCGCGGAGGTTGCACTTCCGGCCGAAACTCGTGCCCCGCCCGTCCCGACTGTGGGCCGACCCCTGTCGAGCCGGGGGCGAGCACGAGATATCTTGATGTCGAGCAATGTTGCAGACGTGGAGCGGAGCACCCGGTGACTGACTCGACCATCATCTATACGCACACTGACGAGGCCCCGGCCCTGGCGACGTATTCCTTCCTGCCGGTGGTCCAGGCGTACGCCTCGCAGGCGGGTGTCGACGTGAAGACGCGTGACATCTCGCTGGCCGGCCGCATCATCGCGGTGTTCCCGGAGTACCTCGCCGAGGACCAGCGCATCCCGGACGCGCTCGCCGAGCTCGGTGAGCTCGCCAAGACGCCCGAGGCCAACATCATCAAGCTGCCGAACATCTCGGCGTCGATCCCGCAGCTCAAGGCCGCCGTGGCCGAGCTCCAGGGCCAGGGCTACGCGCTGCCGAACTACCCGGACGACCCGAAGACCGACGAGGAGCGGGAGATCCAGGCCCGCTACGACAAGGTCAAGGGCTCCGCCGTGAACCCGGTCCTGCGCGAGGGCAACTCCGACCGCCGCGCCCCCGCGTCGGTCAAGAACTACGCCAAGACCCACCCGCACCGCATGGGCGCCTGGACCGGCGAGTCCAAGACCAACGTGGCGACCATGGGGCAGAACGACTTCCGCTCCACCGAGAAGTCCGTCGTGATCGCCGAGGCCGGCGCGCTCAGGATCGAGCACGTCGCCGCCGACGGCACCACCACGGTGCTGCGCGAGTCGGTACCGGTCCTCGCGGGCGAGGTCGTCGACGCCTCCGTGCTGCACGTGGCCGCGCTGCGCGAGTTCCTCACCGCGCAGATCGCCGAGGCCAAGGCGCAGGGCGTGCTGTTCTCGGTGCACCTCAAGGCCACGATGATGAAGGTCTCCGACCCGATCATCTTCGGTCACGTGGTGCGCGCGTTCTTCCCGAAGACGTTCGCCGCGCACGGTGCTGCGCTGACCGCCGCCGGTCTCAGCCCGAACGACGGCCTGGGCGGCATCTACAAGGGCCTGGAGGCCCTCGCGAACGGTGCCGAGATCAAGGCGTCCTTCGACGCCGAGCTGGCCGAGGGCCCGGCCCTGGCGATGGTCGACTCCGACAAGGGCATCACCAACCTGCACGTGCCGTCCGACGTGATCGTCGACGCCTCGATGCCGGCCATGATCCGCACCTCCGGCCACATGTGGGGCCCGGACGGCGCCGAGGCCGACACCCTCGCGGTGCTGCCGGACTCGTCGTACGCCGGTGTCTACCAGGCCGTGATCGAGGACTGCCGCGCCAACGGCGCCTACGACCCGTCGACCATGGGCTCCGTCCCGAACGTCGGCCTCATGGCGCAGAAGGCCGAGGAGTACGGCTCCCACGACAAGACCTTCGAGATCGCCGCGGCCGGCACGGTCCGCCTGGTCGACGGGGACGGCAACGTCGTCATCGAGCAGCCGGTCGCCGAGGGGGACATCTTCCGCGCCTGCCAGACCAAGGACGCGCCGATCAAGGACTGGGTGAAGCTGGCCGTCACCCGCGCCCGCGCCACCGGCGACCCGGCCGTGTTCTGGCTGGACGAGACCCGCGCGCACGACGCCAACCTGATCGCCAAGGTCAACGCCTACCTGCCGGAGCACGACACCGAGGGCCTGGACATCCGTGTCCTGGCCCCGGTCGACGCCACCAAGCTGTCGGTGGAGCGCATCCGCCGCGGCGAGAACACCATCTCGGTGACCGGCAACGTGCTGCGTGACTACCTCACCGACCTCTTCCCGATCCTGGAGCTGGGCACCAGCGCCAAGATGCTGTCGGTGGTCCCGCTGATGGCGGGCGGCGGCCTGTTCGAGACGGGCGCCGGCGGCAGCGCGCCGAAGCACGTCCAGCAGCTGGTCAAGGAGAACTACCTGCGCTGGGACTCGCTCGGTGAGTTCTTCGCGCTGGTGCCGTCCCTGGAGCAGTACGCGAAGACCACGGGCAACGCCCGCGCGCAGGTCCTCGCCGACACCCTCGACCGCGCGACGGCGACCTTCCTCAACGAGGACAAGTCCCCGACCCGTCGCGTCGGCGGCATCGACAACCGCGGCAGCCACTTCTTCCTGTCCCTGTACTGGGCGCAGGAGCTGGCCGCGCAGACCGACGACGCCGAGCTGGCCAAGGCCTTCGCGCCGCTGGCGGAGACGCTCGCCGCCAACGAGCAGAAGATCGTGGACGAGCTGATCGCGGCGCAGGGTTCCCCGGCCGAGATCGGCGGCTACTACCAGCCCGACCCGGCGAAGGCGGCCGAGGTCATGCGTCCGTCGGCGACCTGGAACGAGGCCCTGGCCTCCCTGAGCTGACGCTCGGACCCCCCGCGGAGGGCCGGCACCGTCACGGTGCCGGCCCTCCGGCATGTCCGCGGACGTACCGGACGATCTCGTTCAGCCCTGCGTGGGCTTCGATCATGCCTACGATCGGCCCACGGCCTCCGGGACACCCCCGCACGGCCGCCGAAGGAGGGGAACCTTGTCCAGCCTGTCCAGAAGATCCCTGCTCGGCTACTCCGGTACGACCGCGGCCGGCGCGGTCCTCGGCACCGCGGCCTCGGCACAGCCGGCGCAGGCCGCCGAAACGGCTGAGGCGGCCCAAGCGGCGGACGCGGCCCCGGCGGCGGAGGCCGGGGCGCCCGCGGCCACCCAGTTCGCGCACGACACGTTCTTCACCGGCCGGACCTGGACCAACACCGGCGGCGAGACCAACGCCGAGGTGCAGATCGAGTTCCGCGTGACCAACTCGGAGACACCGGCCGCCCTTCGCATCAGCCCTCTCGAACTCGCCGAGCTGCTCAGCGAGTTCGCCCAGTCCCGGGGCTGGCCCGCGATCACCTTCTACGGCGACCCGGCTCCGGTCGCGCTGAACTGAGGCGGCGCGCCGCCGGCCCGGCCCCGGGCACCCGCCGGAAATCCGGTTGCGGGCCGGGGCCGGGGTCAGCAGGGTGGGGCGGATGAACGACGTACCCGAGCGGTGGACCCAGGCGAGTGTGTATCCCGACATGTGGGCCGATCCCGGTGAGGACCCCCGGGACAACGAGGGGCCCGGTCCGGACGGCGAGCTGGAGACGCTGCGGAGCGTGCTGCGCGACTTCCGGCTGACCCTGGAGATGAAGTGCCAGGGCCTGGACCCGGAGCAGCTGGCGCTGCGGTCGGTGCCGCCGTCGACGATGTCCCTGCTCGGCCTGGTCCGTCATCTCGCCGAGGTGGAGCGGGACTGGCGCAACTGGGTGGTGCCCGGGGAGCCGGAAGCCAGGCTGTACGGCGCGCGGGACGCGGACTTCGACGGCGCCGAGGGCTCCCGGGCCCTGGTCGACGGGGCGTTCGCCGACCTCGCCCGCGAACAGGCGGCCACGGACGCGGTGCTGGAGGGGTTCTCCGACCTGGGCACCCGGGTGGGCGAGGACCGCAACTCCGTACGTGAGCTGTGGATCCACCGCATCGAGGAGTACGCCCGCCACTGCGGCCACGCCGATCTCCTGCGCGAGCGCGTCGACGGCCGGGTGGGCCAGTAGTGCCGCACACACCGCCACCGGCCCGGTCGTTCACCCTGGACGCGGGCGCGCACCACTCCCCCGTGCTGCTCCATGTCCCGCACTCCGCACGGGAGATCCCCGGGGACGTACGGGCCGGCATCGTGCTGGACGACCCGGCGCTGGAGCGGGAACTCGACCACATCACCGACGCGCACACCGCGCGGATCGCGGAGACCGCCGCCGAGGCGTGCGCGCTGACGCCGTGGGTCCTCACCAACCGGCTCTCCCGCCTGGTCGTCGACCCCGAGCGGTTCCCCGACGAGCGGGAGGAGATGCTCGCCGTCGGCATGGGGGCCGTCTACACGCGGACCACGCACAAGGAGGTACTGCGCGAGGCGGGCGGGGACACCGAGCCGTTGCTCGAACGGTACTTCCGGCCGTACGCGCGGGCCATGACCGAGGCCGTCGCGGGACGGCTCGCGGCCACCGGGCGAGCCGTGATCATCGACGTGCACTCCTACCCGAGCCGCGCGCTCCCCTACGAGCTGCACGGGGACGGGCAGCGGCCGGCCGTCTGCCTCGGCACCGACGCCTTCCACACCCCGCCCGCGCTGCTCGCGGCGGCCCGGGAGGCGTTCGCCGGGTGCGGCGAGGTCGGGCTGGACAGTCCGTTCGCCGGGACGTACGTGCCACTGGAGTTCTACGGGAGCGATCCCCGGGTGAGCGCGCTGATGGTGGAGATCCGGCGGGACCTCTACATGAGCGAACCGGGCGGACCGGCCGGTCCCGGCCTGACGCCGCTCGCCTCGGCCCTGGCCCGGCTGGTCGACGCGCTGCCCGGTTGACCTCGGCTGGAGCACTCCCGGGCGACAGCCGGGCGGGCGGCGGTGAGGGTGGGGGCATGACCGACGACACCACCACGCTCACCGGCCGCGACGGGCCCGCGGTCCGGGACTGGCCCGCGCGCGATCTGAACGGCACGGACTTCGACCCGGTCCTCGCCGAGCTGATGCGCGAGGGACCCCTCACCCGCATCCGGCTGCCGCACGGCGAGGGCTGGGCGTGGCTGGTGACCCGGTACGAGGACGTCAAGGCCGTGACCAACGACCCCCGGTTCAGCCGGGCCGAGGTGACGACCCGTCAAGTGACGCGGATGGCACCGCACTTCAAGCCCCGTCCCGGCTCCCTGGCCTTCGCCGACCAGCCCGACCACAACCGGCTGCGGCACCCGGTGTCGGGTGCCTTCACGGTCGGCGCGATGAAGCGGCTCCGTCCGCGCGCCCAGCGGCTGCTGGACGAGCTGATGGACGGGGTTGTCAAGGACGGGCCGCCCGCCGACCTCGTCGAGCGGGTGCTGGAGCCGTTCCCCATCGCCGTGGTCAGCGAGGTGATGGGGGTGCCGGTCCCCGAACGGGAGCAGGTGCACGCCTGGACCCGGCAGATCATCTCCACCTCCGGGGGTGCCGAAGCCGCGGAGCGGGCCAAGGAGGGCCTGTACGGGTGGATCACGGACACCGTCCGGGGCCGCGCCCACAGCCTCGGCGACGATGTCTACTCGCTGCTCGGGGCGGCCGTGCACCACGGCGAGATCAGCGAGACCGAGGCGGTCGGCCTGGCCGGGCCGCTCCAGATCGGCGGCGAGGCCGTCACGCACAACTGCGGGCAGATGCTGTACCTGCTGCTGACCCGGCCCGAGCTGATGGAGCGGATGCGGGACCGGCCCGAGGAGCGCGGCACCGTCCTGGACGAACTGCTGCGGCACATCCCGCACCGCAGCAGTGTGGGGCTGGCCCGGATCGCCCTGGAGGACGTCGACCTGCACGGCGTGCGGATCAGGGCCGGTGACCCGGTGTACGTGTCCTATCTGGCCGCCAACCGCGACCCGGAGGTCTACGCGGAGCCGGACCGGATCGACCCCGACCGGGTGGGCCCGCCGCATCTGGCGTTCGGCAGCGGACCGCACTACTGCACGGGCGCGGTGCTCGCCCGGCTCCAGAGCGAGCTGCTGATGGCCACGCTGCTGGAGCGGCTGCCGGGACTGCGGCTCGCGGTGGCGCCCGACGAGGTGCCCTGGCGCCGGCGGACCATGATCCGCGGTCCGCGGTCCCTGCCCTGCGCCTGGTGACTCAGGCGCGCAGCCATTCCGTGACGACCACCTCCGCACCGGTCCGCAGGCGCAGGGCGAACGGGCCGGCGGGCGGGTCGTCGCTGCTGAAGCGGCCCATGGCGTCCGCCGTGAGCGGCGCCGCCGCCGACTGAGGACCGCCGAGCACCTCGATCCGGGCCGGCTGGGGCGGCAGCACCTGCCCCATCAGACCGTCACTGGTCACCTCGACGTCCACGGTGACCGCGCCGGCCTGGAACGTCAGCATCCGCGGCACGTCCACGGCGCCCCGCACCGGGATGGCGTCCACCACCGAGTCGAAGGTCAACTCGGCGATCCGCGCGTCGAGTTCGTACAGCGCGTAGGCGTCGACGGCGATCCGGCTCAGCTCCGCCGGTACCGGGTCCAGGATGGCGGCCGCCCGCCGCAGCTCCTCCTCCAGCAGGGCGTCGTCGAAGTCCGGCCCCTCGAACCCGTCGAGGGAGTCGTCGTTGCGGTCGTCGTCGTTCACAGCGCCCCCCGTGCGTCGAGTCGGGCCCTGAGCCGGCGCAGACAGCGCTGGCGGAGCGGGCCGATGCTGCCCACGGCGATCCCGAGGGCGCCGGACACCTCCTGGTAGCTGGGTGGCGGCGAGGCCATCAGCACCCGCAGCAACTGGCGGCAGCGTTCGCCGAGTTCGTCGAACTCCTGCCACAGCCTGCGGACGCGTTCGCTCTGGGCGGCCGCCTCCTCGGAGTCCAGCAGGGACTCCTCGGGCGTCCGGTCGTCGCTGACGCGGTCCAGCAGCAGCGGGTCGTCCGTCGGCGTCAGCCGCCGAAGGCTCTTGAGGACCTTCAGGCACTCGTTCCGTGCGGTGCTCGCCAGCCAGGAGCCGGCCTTCTCCGGTTCACGGATGCGCCCCAGGTGCTGGGCGAAGCGGAACCAGACGGTCTGGTACACCTCGTGCGCGTCGGCGTCGGAGAGCCGGTGGGCACGCACCACCGACCACACCAGCGGGCTCAGTCCTTCCACGAGCGCTTTCCAGGCCGCCGCCTCACCGTCGACGGCGGACTGGACGAGCGCGCCGACATCCGCACGATCCACTGCCCCACCCCTCGTGTACGGCAAGACATCGTACGCCGTGGAGGGGGCGGTTCCGGCCCTCATGCCGGAGGAGCGGGAGCGGTGACGGGAACCGCGCGCCAGGTCGGCGGGAGCAGGGCCGGTACGTGCGCCCCGCGCACCTCGGCGAACTCGGTGTTCGAGGAGATCAGTTGGCCGCGGGCGGCACGCGGGTCGGTCTCCTTGTGCGCGGTCATGTGCGCGGCGACCAGGCCGGCCACCACGGGGGTCGCGAAGGAGGTGCCGCTCCACTGCGCGAACCCCTCGAACATCACCTGGTCCGGCTGCGCGGTGTCGGCCGCGGCCTGCGCCTCGCTCAACAGGCCGGTGTGCGCCGGGGTCTGACAGGTGCACAGGTAGGTGAACCCGTACCGGCAGGCGTCGTAGGTGGAGTGCTGGTACACGTACGGGACGGGCCGGTCGAAGCCGGTGAGGGAACTGGTGAGGCGCTCGCCGGGGGCGTACACCTTCACCCAGGAGCCGTGGTTGCTGAAGCAGGCCCCGAAGTCGCCGTCCCCGCGCAGCGCGCCGACCGACAGCACCGAGCCGGCGTACTCGGGGAGTTCGGCGTAGGCGGCCGGCCAGAACGGGGTGGCGCTGGCGTTGTTCCCGGCGGCGGCGATCAACAGGGTGCGCTGGGTGCGCAGTTCCCGCATGAAGGCGTCGAGACCGAGCAGCCCGTCGGTGCGGCCGTTGGAGGTCCCGGCGGAGAGGCTGAGGATGTCCGGCCAGCCGCCCTGCTCGACGGCCTCGAAGAGCTTGTCGCCGAACTCGGACTCCAGGATCGCACCGGCGTCGTTGAGGGTGTTGCGGACGGTGATCGTGGTGTTGGGGGCGACGGCGGCGACGAGGCCGGCGATGAACGTGCCGTGTCCGACGTACTGCTGGAGGATCCCGTCGTCGTCGCACTCCCTGATCTGGAGGTCGCCGTCGGTGTGGGCCAGCAGCGGGTAGGCGCGGTAGTCCGCCATCAGACCGGTGTCGACGACCAGGACGCCGACGGCGGTGTCGGCGTTGTGGACGCCTTCCGCCGCGGCCGGGTTGGGCTGCTCGGTGAGCGGGGCCGGGACGGGCTCGTCACCCGGGCAGGCGTTGACGGCGATGGACACCACATGGTTGCGGCTGACCAGCCGGCGTCCGGCCCGGCCCTCGGCGGAGCGCAGGGCGCGCAGCGCTCCGGCGACGGCCGGGTCGGCGGAGCGGTCGCCCTGGCCGGGGTCGCCGACCTGGATCCGGGTGATCCCGGAGCGGTTGGTCTCCGGGCCCGCGCGGCGCACCTGGTCCGAGGTGACGCCGGCGAACGTCGTGAAGTGCTCGCGCACGGTGTCCTCGACGACGCGGGCCTCCTCACCGTCCCGGGCCAGCACGACGCCCTTCTCGTAGAAGAACTCGGCGGAGTCGTCGGGACCCATCGCCAACGGGACGTCGGGCATGGAGCGCTGGATCTGGTCGAACTGCTCGTGGAATCGCTGTGGTGCCATGGCGTGTCCTCCCGTTGGTGCGACGGTCGTCAGTCAGAGCCTCGGAGCCGTCGATTGATACAGCGTCAAACCTGTGTGGCAGGCAGGAGTGAGCACTACCATCCGTATGGTGACCGCGGGAAGCGACTCGGTTCTCGAACTGCTGCCGAAGGTGTTCGCCGCACCCGGGGAGGCGCTCGCCGAGGCGGAGCAGGTGCTGGGCGGCGACCCCTCACCCCTGCACGCCTCCGTCGCCCACCAGGTGATCGGCATCTGGCAACGGGACTTCGGCGATCTGCGGGTGGCGCTGGACCATCTGCGGCGGGCCCGTGACCTCGCGGCGCGCGCGGACGACGCGGCGCGCGAGGCGGACGTCCTGGGCACCCTGGGTGTGGCCCTGGTGCACGCGGGCCGGACCCGGCAGGGCCTGGCCGCCTTCGAGCGGGGGGTCGCGCGCGGTACCGGGCACACCCGGGCGCGGGTGCTGTACCGGCGGGCCTACGTGTGGTGGGTGCTCGGTCATCACCGGGAGGCGTTGGAGGACGTCCGGCGGGCGATCCCGGTGCTGCGGCAGGCGGACGACGTGATCTGGACGGCGCGGGCGCTGACCCTGCGGGCCACGGTGCATCTGGCGCTGGGCACGGTGGACCGGGCGGACGCGGACTTCACGGCGGCCGAGGCGCTGTGGGACACCACCGGCCAGGAGCACGACAAGGCGGACGCGGTGGAGAGCCGGGGGCTCGCCGCGTACCGGTCCGGGGACATCCCGGCCGCGCTGGGTCTGCTGGACGAGGCGGAGGAGCGGTACGCCAAGCTCGGCACACCGACGTTCATGCTCGACATCCGCCGCTGCGAGGTGCTGATGGCCGCCGGGCTCGCCCCTGAGGCGCTGACCGCGGCGGACGCCGCGATCGCCGTGCTCGACGGGATCGGCGGGCAGTCCACGCGCAAGGCGGAGTTGCTGCTGGTCGCCGCGCGGGCGGCCCGGCTGACGGGCGATCCGCACACCGCCGTGGCCCGTGCCGCGCTGGCGGTACGGCTGTTCGCCGGGCAGCGGCGGACCTGGTGGGAGACGCATGCCCGGCTGGTGCTGATCGAGGCGCGGCTGGCGGCGGGGCGCGCCTCGGGGCGGCTGGTCGCGGACGCCGCCTCGGTCGCCGACCGGCTGGCCGCCTTCGGTGCCCCGGCGGCGCCCGAGGCGTCCCTCCTCGCGGGCCGGATCGCGCTCGCGCTGGGCTGGCGGGCGGACGCCGAACGGCACTTGGGCGTCGCGGCCCGCAGCCGGCGCGCGGGACCGCCGCTGGCGCGGATGACGGGCTGGGCCGCGCAGGCGCTGCGGGCGCGGGCCGCCGGGTCGGGGCGCGGTGTGCTGGAGGCGTGCCGGCGCGGCCTGGACGTCCTCGACGACCACCGTACGACGCTGGGCGCCTCGGAGCTGCGGGCGCGGGCGACCGCGCAGGGCGCCGAACTCGCGGCGCTGGCCCAGCGGGTGAGTCTGGACTCCGGGGGGCCGCGGCGGTTGCTGGTGTGGAGCGAGCGCTGGCGGGCCACGGTGCTGGCCGCCCCACCGACCCGGCCGCCGGCCGATCCCGCGCTCCAGACCGGGCTCACCGCGTTCCGGGAGATCGCCGCGCGGGCGGAGGCCGCCCGGATGGAGGGGCGGCCGGTGCCGGCCCTGGAGCGCGAACAGCGGCGCCTGGAGCGGGAGATACGTTCCCGGACGCTGCACATGCGGGGGGCGTCGCCCGGCGGCGGCGACCGCTTCGACCCGGCCCGGCTGCTGCGGGCCCTCGGCGACGACACCCGGCTGGTCGAACTGGCCGTGGTGGACGGGCGGGTGCAGGTGCTGCTGTGCGCGCAGGGGCGGGTACGGCGGTTCGAGGCGGGGCTGCTGGCGGACGCGGAGGTCGAGGCGGAGCACGTACAGGCCGGTCTGCGGCGGCTGGCGCATCCCGGTGCCGAGGCGCGGCTTCCCGTGGTGGAGGCGGCGGGCCGGCGACTGGAGGAGCTGCTGCTGGGGCCTGCGGCGGCGCATCTCGGCGGCGGGCCCCTCGTGGTCGTACCGCCGGGACGGCTGCACCGGGTGCCGTGGGCGCTGTTGCCCTCGCTGCGCGAGCGCGTGGTCAACGTGTCCCCCTCGGCCAGCAGTTGGCTGCGCGCGCGGGAGACGAAGGCGCCGCCGGGCGGGCGTCAGGTGCTGGTGCGCGGTCCCGGTCTGGCCAGCGGGGGCGCGGAGGTGCCCGAACTCGCCGACCGGTACGGCGCGCCGACCCTGCTGGAGCAGGACTCCGCGGGCGTGGAGCGGGTGCTGCGGGAGCTGGACGGGGCCGCGCTGGCGCACATCGCGGCGCACGGCACGTTCCGGGCGGACAGCCCGCTCTTCTCGGCGCTGCGGATGTCCGACGGGCCGCTGATCGTGCACGACTTCGAGCGGCTGGCCCGCAGCCCGTACCGGATCATCCTCTCCTGCTGCGACACCGCCCGCTTCGCCTCGGTCGGCGCGGACGAACTCCTGGGCCTGGTCACCGCGTTGCTGCCGCTGGGCACCGCGGGCGTGGTGGCGTGCAGCGCGCCGGTGAACGACGCGGCCGTGGTGCCGCTGATGCTCGCCCTGCACAAGGGCCTGGGCGCGGGCCTGTCCCTGGCGGAGGCCCTGCGCGACGCCCGCGCGGCCCTGCCCGGCGACACGGTCCACCAGGCCACGGGCTGGGCCTTCTCAGCCTTCGGAGCGGCGTAGGCCCCCACGGGGGCCGGCTATCTCTACACCGGGCCCGCCTGGTGGGCCGTCTTGTCGGCGACGCGGGTCCACCCAGGGTGGCGACGCGGACGGGCCCGGGGCTACCCGTCCCGGCCCGACCTCACCGCGGCACGCCCGCGCGCAGGGTGCTGACGCAGGCGCGCCGGGGCCGCCCGTCTCGTGCGACGCCCCGACGCAGTGGGAGACACGGAGGCCACGCACCCCGGGTCCGGGGCCGGTCACGGGACGGGCCGGTCACGGGACGGGCCGGTCACGGGACGGGCCGGTCACGGCACGGGCCGGTCACGGCACGGGGGCCCGTCACGGCACGGGGGCCCGTCACGGCACGGGGGCCCGTCACGGCACGGGGGCCCGTCACGGCACGGGGGCCCGTCACGGCACGGGGGCCCGTCAC
>NZ_JBEZNL010000022.1:0-138814 GCF_040653275.1 Streptomyces sp. NPDC048002
AATCCACACCGAACCGGAAGGCCCTCGCCCGTTCAAGACGCCTCAGCCGAGACCTGGCTCACCCGTCCCCAACCTCACAGGGCAATACAGCTAGGACCCCTCCGGCTTCGCAGGGCGCGGTCCGGCGGAACCCCCTTCTGGGCCCCTGAGCCGCGCACGGAGGTCGGCTCCGCCCGATGCCGCAGCCGCGTCGCGGGCTGACGCATTCGCGTCCGAGTGATGGACCGGCGGCCGGGGACGACCCCGGGACGTGGGAGGATCGGACATGGCGGGCCGGGGCCGCGCACCCGGACCTGCCGTCGCCGTACGCGAGGACACGTGTACGAGGAGCAGTACGGGGCGCGAGGACTGAGGAGCATCGTTGAGCAGGTTGCGCTGGCTGACCGCGGGGGAGTCCCACGGCCCCGCACTCGTGGCGACGCTGGAGGGCCTCCCGGCCGGCGTGCCGATCACCACGGAGATGGTGGCGGACCACCTGGCCCGGCGCCGGCTCGGCTACGGCCGCGGTGCGCGGATGAAGTTCGAGCGCGACGAGGTCACCTTCCTCGGCGGCGTCCGGCACGGTCTGACCCTCGGCTCCCCGGTGGCCGTCATGGTGGGGAACACCGAGTGGCCGAAGTGGGAGCAGGTCATGGCGGCCGACCCCGTCGACCCCGAGATCCTCGCCGGGCTCGCCCGCAACGCCCCGCTGACCCGGCCCCGCCCCGGTCACGCGGACCTCGCGGGTATGCAGAAGTACGGCTTCGACGAGGCCCGGCCGATCCTGGAGCGTGCCTCGGCGCGTGAGACGGCGGCCCGGGTGGCGCTCGGCGCGGTCGCGCGGTCGTACCTGAAGGAGACCGCCGGCATCGAGATCGTCAGCCATGTCGTCGAGCTCTGCTCGGTGAAGGCCCCGCACGGGGTGTACCCCACCCCGGCCGACGTCGAGAAGCTGGACGCCGACCCGCTGCGCTGCCTGGACGCGGACGCCTCCAAGGCGATGGTCGCCGAGGTCGACCAGGCCCACAAGGACGGCGACACCCTCGGCGGCGTCGTGGAGATCCTGGCCTACGGAGTGCCGGTGGGCCTCGGCTCGCACGTGCACTGGGACCGCAAGCTGGACGCCCGGCTCGCCGGCGCGCTCATGGGCATCCAGGCGATCAAGGGCGTCGAGCTCGGCGACGGCTTCGAGCTGGCGCGGGTGCCCGGCTCGCAGGCCCACGACGAGATCGTCAACACCCCCGAGGGCATCAAGCGGGTCTCCGGCCGGGCCGGCGGCACCGAGGGCGGTCTGAGCACCGGTGAGCTGCTCCGCGTCCGCGCCGCGATGAAGCCGATCGCGACCGTGCCGCGGGCCCTGCAGACGGTGGACGTCACCACCGGCGAGGCCACCCAGGCCCACCACCAGCGCTCCGACGTCTCCGCCGTCCCGGCCGCCGGCATCGTCGGCGAGGCCATGGTGGCGCTGGTCCTCGCCGACGCGGTCGCGGAGAAGTTCGGCGGCGACAGCGTGGCCGAGACCCGGCGCAACGTCCGCTCCTACCTCGACAACCTGGCCATCCGATGAGCCCGGTGCCGGTCGTCGTCCTGGTCGGTCCGATGGGCGTCGGCAAGTCGACCGTCGGACAGCTGCTCGCCGAGCGGCTCGGGGTGGGCTACCGGGACACCGACGACGACATCGTCGCCGACCAGGGCAGGACGATCGCCGAGATCTTCGTCGACGAGGGCGAGGACGCCTTCCGCGCGATCGAGAAGCAGGCCGTGGCCCGCGCCCTCGCCTCGCACCAGGGCGTCCTGGCGCTGGGCGGCGGCGCCGTCCTCGACGAGGACACCCGCGCGGCGCTCGCCGGGCAGCGGGTCGTCTACCTCTCCATGGACGTCGAGGAGGCGGTCCGCCGCACCGGCCTCAACGCCGCCCGTCCGCTGCTCGCGGTCAACCCGCGCAAGCAGTGGCGCGAGCTGATGGAGGCCCGGCGCCACCTCTACGAGCAGATCGCCTCGGTGGTGGTCGCCACGGACGGCCGCACCCCCGAAGAAGTCACCCAAGTCGCCCTGGAAGCACTGGAGTTGAAGGAAGCATGAGCGAGGCAGCGACGCGGATCCAGGTCGGCGGCACGGCCGGCAGCGAGCCGTACGAGGTCCTGGTGGGCCGTCAGCTCCTCGGTGAACTCGGCGGGTTGATCGGCGACAAGGCCAAGCGGGTCGCCGTCATCCACCCCGAGGCCCTCGCGGAGACCGGCGACGCCCTGCGCGCCGACCTCGCCGGACAGGGCTACGAGGCCGTCGCCATCCAGGTGCCGAACGCGGAGGAGGCCAAGACCGCCGAGGTCGCCGCCTACTGCTGGAAGGCGCTCGGCCAGTCGGGGTTCACCCGCACCGATGTCGTCGTCGGCGTCGGCGGCGGGGCCACCACGGACCTCGCCGGCTTCGTCGCCGCGACCTGGCTGCGCGGGGTGCGCTGGATCGCCGTCCCCACCACGGTCCTGGCCATGGTCGACGCGGCGGTCGGCGGCAAGACCGGCATCAACACCGCCGAGGGCAAGAACCTCGTCGGCGCCTTCCACCCGCCCGCCGGCGTGCTGTGCGACCTGGCCGCGCTGGACTCCCTCCCGGTCCACGACTACGTCTCCGGACTGGCCGAGATCATCAAGGCCGGCTTCATCGCCGACCCGGCGATCCTCGAACTCATCGAGTCCGACCCCGAGGCCGCCCGCACCCCCGAGGGCCCGCACACCGCCGAGCTGATCGAGCGCTCGATCCGGGTCAAGGCCGAGGTCGTCTCCTCGGACCTGAAGGAGTCGGGACTGCGTGAGATCCTCAACTACGGTCACACCCTCGGCCACGCCATCGAGAAGAACGAGCGCTACAAGTGGCGGCACGGCGCCGCGGTCGCCGTCGGCATGCACTTCGCCGCCGAACTGGGCCGCCTGGCCGGCCGGCTCGACGACGCGACCGCCGACCGGCACCGCGCCATCCTGGAGGCCGTCGGTCTTCCCCTGCACTACCGCTACGACCAGTGGCCCAAGCTGCTGGAGAACATGAAGGTCGACAAGAAGTCCCGCGGCGACCTGCTGCGCTTCATCGTCCTGGACGGCCTGGCGAAGCCCACCGTCATGGAGGGCCCCGACCCCGCGGTGCTGCTGGCCGCGTACGGCGAAGTGGGGCAGTAAGTCCACCGGGGCGATGAACGCCCGATTTTCCCTGTGCCCGGGGGCACTTCGGACCGCCCCCGGCCGTTCACCAAACGACGGCCGGGGGCGGTACCGTTCGGTAGGGAGCGGGGTTCGCCCCACGACCAGCGCCCATGGCCCGTACGAGATGGAGTGGCACCGGATGCAGCACCCAGTGGGTTCTCCGCTGCCGCCGCCCCACCAGCCGGGGCACGGACCGGCCGCCGGCTGGTCCCCGGCCGCACCGCACCAGGGCCCGCCGCAGCCGGGCCCCCACCAGGGAGCCGCCCCCGTGCCTCCGCCGCCCCCGGCCCCCGGCTTCACCGGACCGCCCCCCGGGTCGGTTCCGCCCCCGCACCAGCACGTCCCACCACCCCCGGACACCACCGGCCATGTGCCGCTGCCGCCCGGCGGCCCGGTCGCCGTGCCCAGCACCCCGCCCGCCCCGGCCGCGCCCGACCCCTCCGGCACGACCCTCGCGGTGCTGCTCATCGGCCCGGCCGGCGCCGGAAAGACCAGCGTCGCCAAGTACTGGGCCGACCACCGCCGTGTCCCCACGGCCCACATCAGCCTCGACGACGTGCGCGAATGGGTCCGCTCCGGCTTCGCCGACCCCCAGTCCGGCTGGAACGACCACTCCGAGGCCCAGTACCGCCTGGCCCGCCGCACCTGCGGCTTCGCGGCCCGCAACTTCCTCGCCAACGGCATCTCCTGCATCCTCGACGACGCGGTCTTCCCCGACCGCCCGGTGGTGGGCCTCGGCGGCTGGAAGCGCCATGTGGGTCCGGGCCTCCTCCCGGTGGTCCTGCTGCCCGGTTTGGAGATCGTCCTGGAGCGCAACGCCGAACGCTCCGGCAACCGCCGCCTCACCGACGAGGAGGTCGCCCGCATCCACGGCCGCATGGCCGGCTGGTACGGCTCGGGACTGCCGATCATCGACAACTCCCAGCTGGACGTGGCGCAGACGGCCCAGGTGCTGGACGAGGTGCTGGCGCGGTCGATAGCGAGCCCGCCGAGCTGGTAGGCCCCTTCCCCGGGTACCGACGCCTCCCGGCGCACCCCCACTCGGCTCTCCCGACCGGCGCCCCGCCCGCACAGCTCCTACGCTCGTTCTATGTCAGAGGTGTTCGCCACCCGTCGCTCCCGGCTCCGGGACCGCTGCCAAGCCGGCGGCAGCGACTCCGCGCTGGTCACCCGCCCCGCCAACGTCCGCTATCTCGCGGGCTCGGCCCCCAGGGGCGCGGCCCTGCTGATCGGCCCGACCGAGGACGTCCTGGTGTGCACGGCACCGCCGGACGACCGCCCCGGCGAGGGCCGCCCGGACGAGGCCCTGCGGCTGCACATACTGCCCGGTGCGGGCGGCGACCCGGCGGTGGCCGCCGCCGACTTCGCCGAGGTGCAGAGCGCCGAGTCGCTCGCCGTGGAGGAGCACCACCTCACCGTGGCGCGGCACCGGGCGATCCGCTCCGTCGCCCCGCGGATCCGCCTCGCCGACCTCGGCGCGGCAGTCGAGCAGCTCAGGGTGGTCAAGGACGAGGAGGAGATCTCCTGTCTGCGCATCGGCGCCGAGATCGCCGACCAGGCCCTGGGCGAACTGCTGGAGTCGATCCTCGTCGGGCGCACCGAACGCCACCTCGCCCTGGAGCTGGAACGCCGCCTGGTCGATCACGGCGCCGACGGCCCCGCCTTCCCCACCTCGGTCGCGACCGGACCGAACTCCGGCAGGCGCGCCCACCGGCCCACCGACCGGCGGGTGGAGGAGGGCGACTTCCTCTCCGTGTGCCTGGGCGCCAGGTATCGCGGCTACCGCTGCGAGATCGGCCGGACCTTCGTCATCGGCACCTCTCCGGCGGACTGGCAGATCGAGCTGTACGACGTCGTCTTCGCCGCTCAGCGGGCGGGCCGGGAGTCCCTCGCCCCCGGTGCCGCCTACCGCGACGTGGACCGCGCGGCACGGCAGGTGCTGGACTCCGCGGGGCATGCCGAGGGGCTCTCTGCGCTCACCGGTCACGGCGTCGGACTCGAAATCGACGAGGACCCGCAGTTGGCTCCCGCGGCCATGGGTAAACTGGACGCTTGCGTGCCGGTCACCGTCGAACCGGGGGTCCACCTCCCGGGACGGGGCGGCGTCCGGATCGATGACACGCTCGTCGTCCGCCCCGAGGCGGACGGCGGACCCGAGCTACTCACCATCACGACCAAGGAGCTGCTCGCCCTCTAGGCAGGTGCGTGCCCCGGGGTCGTCCACGTCAGTCCAGGAGATTCCGCAACCGTGGCTTCCACGAACGACCTCAAGAACGGCATGGTGCTCAAGCTCGATGGCGGCCAGCTGTGGTCCGTCGTCGAGTTCCAGCACGTCAAGCCCGGCAAGGGCCCGGCCTTCGTGCGCACCAAGCTCAAGAACGTGCTCTCCGGGAAGGTCGTCGACAAGACCTTCAACGCCGGCGTGAAGGTCGAGACGGCCACCGTCGACAAGCGCGACATGCAGTTCTCCTACATGGACGGCGAGTACTTCGTCTTCATGGACATGGAGACCTACGACCAGCTGATGGTCGACCGCAAGGCCGTCGGCGACGCCGCCAACTTCCTCATCGAGGGCTTCACCGCCACCGTGGCGCAGCACGAGGGCGAGGTGCTCTTCGTCGAGCTGCCGGCCGCCGTCGAGCTCGTCATCCAGGAGACCGAGCCCGGTGTCCAGGGCGACCGCTCCACCGGTGGCACCAAGCCCGCCACCCTGGAGACCGGCCACCAGATCCAGGTCCCGCTCTTCATCACCACCGGTGAGAAGATCAAGGTCGACACCCGCACCAGCGACTACCTCGGCCGGGTGAACAGCTAACCGTGGCTGCCCGCAACACGGCTCGCAAGCGCGCCTTCCAGATCCTCTTCGAGGGCGACCAGCGCGGCGCCGACGTCCTGACGGTCCTCGCGGACTGGGTCCGGCTCTCCCGGGCCGACACCCGGCAGCCGCCGGTGAGCGAGTACACGATGCAGCTGGTCGAGGGGTACGCGCAGCACGCGCGGCGCATCGACGAGCTGATCGCCCAGTACTCGGTCGGCTGGACGCTCGACCGGATGCCGGTCGTCGACCGCAACCTGTTGCGGCTCGGCGCCTACGAGCTGATCTGGGTCGACGAGACGCCGGACGCCGTCGTGCTGGACGAGATGGTCCAGCTGGCCAAGGAGTTCTCCACGGACGAGTCGCCCTCCTTCGTCAACGGCCTCCTGGGCCGTCTGAAGGAGCTCAAGCCCTCGCTGCGCCGGGACGAGGCGTAAGGGCACCCGACATCGCCTGAGGGCCCACAGCGACATGCTGTGGGCCCTCAGGCATGTCCAGGGTCCCCGCGGGCCCGTCCGGGGTGTTCCAGGGGCGGCGGGGGCTCCTGAGGCTCCTGGGCATGTCCGAGGCGCCCGGAAACACCGCGGGGGCGCCCGGAAACACCGCCGGGGGGCCGGAACCCTTCGGTTCCGGCCGCCCCGGGCGGCACGTTTCTGCTCAGTCGGCAGAAGGCTCAGTTCTCCTCGTGGGACACCGCGCGACGGGCATCGGCGTCCAGCACGCCCCAGCTGATCAGCTGCTCCGTGAGGACGGAGGGGGACTGGTCGTAGATGACGGCGAGGGTGCGCAGGTCGTCCTGGCGGATCGAGAGCACCTTGCCGTTGTAGTCACCGCGCTGGGACTGGATCGTCGCGGCGTACCGCTGGAGGGGACCCGCCTTCTCGGCCGGCACGTGGGCCAGCCGCTCCAGGTCCAGCACCAGCTTCGGCGGCGGCTCGGCGGCCCCGCCCGGAGTGGTGCCGGGCAGCAGCTCCTGCACCGGAACGCCGTAGAAATCCGCCAGCTCGGCAAGACGCTGCACGGTCACGGCACGGTCGCCGCGCTCGTACGAGCCGACCACCACGGCCTTCCAGCGGCCCTGGGACTTCTCCTCGACACCGTGGAGGGAAAGGCCCTGCTGGGTGCGGATGGCCCGGAGCTTGGCCCCGAGCTGTTTGGCGTATTCGCTGGACATATGGCTCCCCGGACACTGTGTCGACGCGGCCGGCCGTCTTCCTGCCGCGCGGCTGGTAACTCACTGTGAGGTTACGCAGCGTGACTCTTGTGCGTCAAGCCGAATGGTCCACACCGACTCTTCCGTGGTGGTGACGGTCGATTGGGCCAAGGGGGTGATCCGGGTCCGTTTCCCGGCCTGCTACGGTGGATGACGTAAACCCGACGTCCTTTAAGGTCCGTCCCGTGAGGCGGAGAAGGAGGTCCTTTTCGTATGGACACCCAAGCGTCCGATGCGCGGCCCGTTCTCGAAGGCCCCGACATCGCACGGGTACTGACCCGTATCGCCCACGAGATCGTCGAACGCGCCAAGGGCGCCGACGACGTGGTGCTCCTCGGCATTCCGACCCGGGGCGTCTTCCTCGCCCGGCGGCTCGCCGACAAGCTCCAGGAGATCACCGAGCGCACCATCCCGGTCGGCTCGCTGGACATCACGATGTACCGCGACGACCTGCGCATGCACCCGCCGCGCGCCCTGGCCCGCACCGAGATCCCCGGTGACGGCCTCGACGGCCGCCTCGTCGTCCTCGTCGACGACGTGCTCTTCTCCGGCCGCACCATCCGCGCCGCCCTCGACGCGCTGAACGACATCGGCCGGCCGCGCGCCGTGCAGCTCGCGGTCCTCGTCGACCGCGGCCACCGCGAACTGCCCATCCGCGCCGACTACGTCGGCAAGAACCTCCCCACGTCGTTGCGGGAGACGGTCAAGGTCCAGCTCACCGAGGAGGACGGTCGCGACACCGTGCTGCTCGGTGTGAAGCCGACCCAGTAGCGGCCGACGGCGCACGCACCGCCCCGGTGCGCCCTCGCCTGCCCGGAATCTCCCGATCCTGAACTGCCTTACGGAGCCTGACAGATGCAGCGTCATCTCATCTCGGCCGCCGACCTCACCCGCGACGACGCCGTCCAGATCCTCGACACCGCCGAGGAGATGGCCCGGGTGGCCGACCGGCCCATCAAGAAGCTGCCGACCCTGCGCGGCCGCACCGTCGTCAACCTCTTCTTCGAGGACTCCACGCGGACCCGGATCTCCTTCGAGGCCGCCGAGAAGCGCCTGTCCGCGGACGTCATCAACTTCACCGCCAAGGGATCCAGCGTCTCCAAGGGCGAGTCCCTGAAGGACACCGCCCAGACCCTGGAGGCCATGGGCGTCGACGCCGTGGTCATCCGGCACGGCGCCTCCGGGGCGCCCTACCGGCTCGCCACCTCCGGGTGGATCGACGCGGTCGTCATCAACGCCGGTGACGGCACCCACCAGCACCCCACCCAGGCGCTGCTGGACGCCTTCACCATGCGCCGCCGGCTCGTCGGCCGGGACGCCGGGCTCGGCCAGGACCTGGCCGGCAAGCGCATCACGCTCGTCGGCGACGTCCTGCACAGCCGCGTCGCCCGCTCCAACGTCGACCTGCTGCACACCCTCGGCGCCGAGGTCACCCTGGTCGCCCCGCCCACCCTGGTGCCGGTCGGCGTCGAGACCTGGCCCTGCGCGGTCTCGTACGACCTCGACGCCGTGCTGCCCAAGTCCGACGCCGTGATGATGCTCCGGGTCCAGCGGGAGCGGATGAACGCCGCGTTCTTCCCGACCGAGCGCGAGTACTCGCGGCGCTACGGACTCGACGGCGAACGCATGGCGAGGATGCCCGAGCACGCCATCGTGATGCACCCCGGCCCGATGGTGCGCGGCATGGAGATCACCGCCGAGGTCGCCGACTCCGACCGCTGCACCGTCGTCGAGCAGGTCGCAAACGGAGTCTCCATCCGGATGGCCGTTCTGTACCTGCTGCTGGGCGGCAACCAGCCCGCCGTCACCCACACCCGCGTCGAGGAGAAGTAAGACCATGAGCAAGATCCTGATCCGTGGTGCGAAGGTGCTCGGCGGCGAGCCGCAGGACGTGCTGATCGACGGCGAGGTCGTCGCCGAGGTCGGCACCGGCCTGAGCGCCGAGGGCGCCGAGGGCGCCGAGGTCGTCGAGGCCGCCGGACGGGTGCTGCTGCCCGGCCTGGTCGACCTGCACACCCATCTGCGCGAGCCCGGCCGCGAGGACTCCGAGACCGTCCTGACCGGCACCCGCGCGGCCGCCTCCGGCGGCTACACCGCCGTGTTCGCCATGGCCAACACCTTCCCCGTCGCCGACACCGCCGGCGTGGTCGAGCAGGTCTACCGGCTCGGCCGGGAGCACGGCTACTGCGACGTCCAGCCCATCGGCGCCGTCACCGTCGGCCTGGAGGGCAGGAAGCTCGCCGAGCTGGGCGCCATGCACGAGTCGGCCGCCGGGGTCACCGTCTTCTCCGACGACGGCAAGTGCGTCGACGACGCCGTGATCATGCGCCGGGCGCTGGAGTACGTGAAGGCCTTCGGCGGGGTCGTGGCCCAGCACGCCCAGGAGCCGCGGCTGACCGAGGGCGCCCAGATGAACGAGGGCGTCGTCTCCGCCGAGCTGGGACTCGGGGGCTGGCCCGCGGTGGCCGAGGAGTCGATCATCGCCCGGGACGTCCTGCTCGCCGAGCACGTCGGCTCCCGCGTCCACATCTGCCACCTGTCGACCGCCGGCTCCGTGGAGATCGTGCGCTGGGCGAAGTCCCGCGGCATCGACGTCACCGCCGAGGTCACCCCGCACCACCTGCTCCTCACCGACGAACTGGTGCGCAGCTACAACCCGGTCTACAAGGTGAACCCGCCGCTGCGCACCGAGCGCGACGTACTGGCGCTGCGCGAGGCCCTCGCGGACGGCACGATCGACATCGTGGCCACCGACCACGCCCCGCACCCTCACGAGGACAAGGACTGCGAGTGGGCCGCGGCCGCCATGGGCATGGTGGGCCTGGAGACCGCGCTGTCGGTGGTGCAGGAGACCATGGTGGAGACCGGACTCCTCACCTGGGCCGGGGTCGCCGACCGTATGTCCTTCAAGCCCGCCTCGATCGGGCGGGCCAAGGGACACGGCCGTCCCGTCTCGGCTGGTGAGCCCGCCAACCTCACGCTCGTCGACACGGCATACCGTGGGTCCGTGGACCCCGCGGGCTTCGCCTCGCGCAGCCGCAACACCCCGTACGAGGGGCGTGAGCTGCCGGGCCGTGTGACGCACACGTGGCTCCGGGGCAAGGCCACGCTCGTCGACGGGAAGCTCACGTGACACCTGTAACCCTGCTCGCGGCCGAACAGAAGTCGGCCGAGGTGACCGACTGGGCAGCCAGGATCGGCTGGCTGGTCGGCCTGGCCCTCTTCGTCGCGCTCGTCTACTGGCTGATGCGCGAGGGCTGGAAATGGCGCGGCACGCTCCAGGGCGACCTGCCCGAGCTGCCCGGCGCGCCGTCCGAGCCCGGCGAGGCGACACTGACGATGAGCGGCCGCTACCACGGCTCCACCACCGCCGGACAGTGGCTGGACCGCATCGTGGCGCACGGCCTGGGCACCCGCAGCCGGGTCGAGCTCACGCTGACCGACGCGGGCCTGGACGTCGTACGCCCCGGGGCGACCGACTTCTTCGTCCCGGCCGCACAGCTGCGCGAGGCCCGGCTCGACAAGGGCATCGCCGGAAAGGTGCTCACCGAGGGCGGCCTGCTCGTCGTGACCTGGGCGCACGGCGACCGCCTGATCGACTCCGGCTTCCGCTCGGACACCGCCGCCGAGCACACCGCATGGGTCGACACCCTGAACCAGATGATCAACGACATGGAAGGCGCACGATGACGACCTCCACAAGGGGAGCCACCAAGGTTCCCGCCGTCCTCGTCCTGGAGGACGGCCGGATCTTCCGCGGCCGCGCCTACGGGGCCGTGGGGGTGACCTTCGGCGAGGCCGTGTTCTCCACCGGGATGACCGGTTACCAGGAGACCCTCACCGACCCGTCGTACCACCGCCAGGTCGTCGTGATGACCGCGCCGCACGTCGGCAACACCGGCGTCAACGACGAGGACCCGGAGAGCGCGCGGATCTGGGTCGCCGGCTACGTCGTGCGCGACCCCGCGCGCGTGCCCTCCAACTGGCGCTCGAAGCGCTCACTGGACGAGGAACTGCGCCGCCAGGGCGTCGTCGGGATCTCCGGCGTCGACACCCGCGCCCTCACCCGCCACCTGCGCGAGCGCGGCGCCATGCGCGTCGGCGTCTTCTCCGGCAACGCCCTGCCCGACGAGGGCACCATGCTCGCCGAGGTCCGCCAGGCCCCCGAGATGAAGGGCGCCGACCTCTCCGCCGAGGTCGCCACCAAGGAGGCGTACGTCGTCCCCGCGATCGGCGAGAAGAAGTACACCGTCGCCGCCGTGGACCTCGGCATCAAGGGCATGACCCCGCACCGGATGGCCGAGCGCGGCATCGAGGTGCACGTGCTGCCCGCCACCGCCACCGTCGAGGACGTCTACGCGGTCGCCCCGGACGGCGTGTTCTTCTCCAACGGCCCCGGTGACCCGGCCACCGCCGACCACGCCGTCTCCGTCATGCGGGGCGTGCTGGAGCGGAAGACCCCGCTCTTCGGCATCTGCTTCGGCAACCAGATCCTGGGCCGCTCGCTCGGCTTCGGCACCTACAAGCTGAAGTACGGCCACCGCGGCATCAACCAGCCCGTGCAGGACCGTACGACCGGCAAGGTCGAGGTCACCGCGCACAACCACGGCTTCGCCGTCGACGCCCCGCTCGACAAGGTGTCCGACACCCCCTACGGCCGCGCCGAGGTCTCCCACGTCTGCCTCAACGACAACGTGGTGGAAGGCCTCCAGCTGCTCGACCAGCCCGCCTTCAGCGTCCAGTACCACCCGGAAGCGGCGGCGGGCCCGCACGACGCGGCCTACCTGTTCGACCGTTTCGTCTCCCTGATGGAGGGCCAGCGTGCCTAAGCGCACCGATATCCAGTCCGTCCTGGTCATCGGCTCCGGCCCGATCGTCATCGGCCAGGCCGCCGAGTTCGACTACTCCGGCACCCAGGCGTGCCGGGTGCTCAAGTCCGAGGGCCTGCGCGTCATCCTCGTCAACTCCAACCCGGCGACGATCATGACCGACCCGGAGATCGCCGACGCGACCTACGTCGAGCCGATCACCCCGGAGTTCGTCGAGAAGATCATCGCCAAGGAGCGCCCCGACGCCCTGCTGCCCACCCTGGGCGGCCAGACCGCGCTGAACACCGCGATCTCGCTGGACCAGGCCGGCACCCTCGCCAAGTACGGCGTCGAGCTGATCGGCGCCAACGTCGAGGCGATCAACAAGGGCGAGGACCGCGACCTGTTCAAGGCGGTCGTCGAGGCCGTGCGCGGCAAGATCGGGCACGGCGAGTCCGCCCGCTCGGTGATCTGCCACTCCATGGACGACGTCCTCCAGGGCGTCGAGACGCTCGGCGGCTACCCGGTCGTCGTCCGCCCCTCCTTCACCATGGGCGGCGCCGGCTCCGGCTTCGCACACGACGAGGAGGAGCTGCGCCGCATCGCCGGACAGGGCCTCACCCTCTCGCCGACCACCGAGGTGCTCCTGGAGGAGTCCATCCTCGGCTGGAAGGAGTACGAGCTGGAGCTGATGCGCGACAAGCACGACAACGTCGTGGTCGTCTGCTCCATCGAGAACTTCGACCCCATGGGCGTGCACACCGGTGACTCCATCACCGTCGCCCCGGCGATGACCCTGACCGACCGCGAGTACCAGGTGCTGCGCGACGTCGGCATCGCGATCATCCGCGAGGTCGGCGTCGACACCGGCGGCTGCAACATCCAGTTCGCGGTGAACCCCGAGGACGGTCGCGTGATCGTCATCGAGATGAACCCGCGTGTGTCGCGGTCCTCGGCGCTCGCCTCCAAGGCGACCGGCTTCCCGATCGCCAAGATCGCCGCCAAGCTCGCCGTCGGCTACACCCTCGACGAGATCCCGAACGACATCACCCAGGAGACCCCGGCCTCCTTCGAGCCCACGCTCGACTACGTGGTGGTGAAGGCCCCGCGGTTCGCCTTCGAGAAGTTCCCCTCCGCCGACTCCACCCTCACCACCACCATGAAGTCGGTCGGCGAGGCCATGGCCATCGGCCGCAACTTCACCGAGGCCTTCCAGAAGGCGCTGCGCTCGCTGGAGAGGAAGGGCAGCCAGTTCACCTTCGTCGGCGAGACCGGCGACAAGGAGGAACTGCTCCGCGAGGCCGTGCGCCCCACCGACGGCCGGATCAACACCGTCATGCAGGCCATCCGCGCGGGCGCCACGCCCGAGGAGGTCTTCGAGTACACGAAGATCGACCCCTGGTTCGTCGACCAGCTCTTCCTGATCAAGGAGACCGCCGACGAGCTGGCCGAGGCCGCCGAGCTGACCCCCGAACTGCTCGCCGAGGCCAAGCACCACGGCTTCTCCGACCAGCAGATCGGTGAGATCCGCGGCCTGCGCGAGGACGTCGTCCGCGAGGTCCGGCACGCGCTCGGCATCCGCCCGGTCTACAAGACCGTCGACACCTGCGCCGCCGAGTTCGCCGCGCGGACCCCGTACTTCTACTCGTCCTACGACGAGGAGACCGAGGTCGCCCCGCGCGAGAAGCCCGCGGTGATCATCCTCGGCTCCGGCCCCAACCGCATCGGCCAGGGCATCGAGTTCGACTACTCCTGCGTCCACGCCTCCTTCGCGCTGAGCGAGGCCGGGTTCGAGACCGTCATGGTCAACTGCAACCCGGAGACCGTCTCCACCGACTACGACACCTCCGACCGGCTCTACTTCGAGCCGCTCACCCTGGAGGACGTGCTGGAGATCGTCCACGCGGAGGCCCAGGCCGGCCCGATCGCGGGCGTGATCGTGCAGCTCGGCGGCCAGACCCCGCTGGGCCTGGCGCAGGCGCTCAAGGACAACGGAGTGCCGGTCGTGGGCACCTCCCCGGAGGCGATCCACGCCGCCGAGGACCGCGGCGCCTTCGGCCGCGTGCTGAAGGAGGCCGGCCTCCCGGCGCCCAAGCACGGCACCGCCACCACCTTCGCCGAGGCCAAGGCCATCGCCGACGAGATCGGCTACCCGGTCCTCGTGCGGCCCTCCTACGTCCTCGGCGGACGCGGCATGGAGATCGTCTACGACGAGACCCGGCTGGAGTCGTACATCGCCGAGTCGACCGAGATCAGCCCCACCCGGCCGGTCCTCGTCGACCGCTTCCTGGACGACGCCATCGAGATCGACGTCGACGCCCTCTACGACGGCGAGGAGCTCTACCTCGGCGGCGTGATGGAGCACATCGAGGAGGCCGGCATCCACTCCGGCGACTCCGCGTGCGCGCTGCCCCCGATCACCCTCGGCGGCTTCGACATCAAGCGCCTGCGCGCCTCGACGGAGGCCATCGCCAAGGGCGTCGGCGTCCGCGGACTGATCAACATCCAGTTCGCGATGGCGGGCGACATCCTCTACGTCCTGGAGGCCAACCCGCGCGCCTCCCGCACCGTCCCCTTCACCTCGAAGGCCACCGCGGTGCCGCTGGCCAAGGCCGCCGCCCGGATCTCGCTCGGCGCGACCGTCGCCGAACTGCGGGCCGAGGGGCTGCTGCCGCGCACCGGCGACGGCGGCGAGCTGCCCCTGGACGCGCCGATCTCCGTCAAGGAGGCCGTCATGCCGTGGTCGCGCTTCCGCGACATCCACGGCCGCGGCGTCGACACCGTCCTCGGCCCGGAGATGCGCTCCACCGGCGAGGTCATGGGCATCGACTCCGTCTTCGGCACCGCCTACGCCAAGTCCCAGGCCGGCGCCTACGGCCCGCTGCCCACGAAGGGCCGCGCCTTCATCTCGGTCGCCAACCGGGACAAGCGGTCGGTGATCTTCCCCGCGCGCGAGCTGGTCGCGCACGGCTTCGAGCTGCTGGCCACCTCCGGCACCGCCGAGGTCCTCAAGCGCAACGGCATCAACGCCGCCGTGGTGCGCAAGCAGTCCGAGGGCACCGGCCCCAACGGCGAGAAGACCATCGTCCAGCTCATCCACGACGGCGAGGTCAACCTCATCGTCAACACCCCGTACGGCACCGGGGGCCGCCTGGACGGCTACGAGATCCGTACGGCGGCCGTCGCACGGTCCGTGCCGTGTCTGACGACCGTGCAGGCGCTCGCCGCCGCCGTCCAGGGCATCGACGCCCTCAACCACGGCGACGTCGGCGTCCGCTCGCTCCAGGAACACGCGGAACACCTGACCGCGGCCCGCGACTAGCAGCCCTGAGGGGGACACCGGAAACGGTGTCCCCCTCTTGGTGAGCACACCACTTCCCGGTGAGGACCATGTACAAGATCTTCTTCAACCTCGTCTTCCAGCGGATGGACCCCGAGCGGGCCCACCACCTCGCCTTCCGCTGGATCCGGCTCGCCGTCCGCGTCCCCGTGCTGCGCACCTTCGTCGCCGCGGTCCTCGCGCCCCGGTACAAGGAACTGCGGACCGAGGCCTTCGGCCTGCGCATGCACGGCCCGTTCGGGCTCGCCGCCGGCTTCGACAAGAACGCGGTCGCCGTCGACGGCATGTCGATGCTCGGCTTCGACCACGTCGAGATCGGCACCGTCACCGGGCAGGCCCAGCCCGGCAACCCCAAGAAGCGGCTGTTCCGGCTCGTCCCGGACCGTGCGCTGATCAACCGGATGGGCTTCAACAACGAGGGCTCGCTGGCCGTCGCCGCCCGCCTGGCCTCCCGCAACCCGGTCTTCCGGACCGTCGTGGGCGTCAACATCGGCAAGACCAAGGTGGTCCCGGAGGCCGAGGCGGCCGCCGACTACGTGCAGTCGACCGAGCGGCTCGCCCCGTACGCCGACTACCTGGTCGTGAACGTCTCCTCCCCGAACACCCCCGGGCTGCGCAACCTCCAGGCCACCGAGTCGCTGCGCCCGCTGCTGACCGCGGTGCGGGAGGCCGCCGACCGGACCGTCCCCTCCCGCCGGGTCCCGCTCCTGGTCAAGATCGCGCCGGACCTCGCCGACGAGGACGTCGACGCCGTCGCCGACCTGGCCGTCGAGCTGGGCCTGGACGGCATCATCGCCACCAACACCACCATCGCGCGCGAGGGACTCGGACTGGCCTCCGCGCCCGAGCTGGTCCAGGAGACCGGCGGACTGTCCGGCGCCCCCCTCAAGGAGCGCTCCCTGGAGGTGCTGCGCCGCCTCTACGCGCGCGTGGGCGACCGGATCACCCTGGTGGGCGTCGGCGGCGTGGAGAACGCCGAGGACGCCTGGCAGCGCATCCTGGCCGGAGCCACCCTGGTCCAGGGCTACAGCGCCTTCATCTACGAGGGCCCCTTCTGGGCCCGCGCCGTCCACAAGGGGCTCGCCGCCCGCCTGCGCACCAGCCCGTACACCACCCTCGCCGACGCGGTCGGCGCCGACGTCAGGAAGGCCGTATGACTCTCGAACCCTTCGGCGCGCGACTGCGCCACGCCATGGACGAGCGGGGCCCGCTGTGCGTCGGGATCGACCCGCACGCCTCCCTGCTCGCCGAGTGGGGTCTGAACGACGACATCGCCGGGCTGGAGCGGTTCAGCCGCACCGTCGTCGAGGCGATGGCCGACCGGGTCGCGGTGCTGAAGCCGCAGAGCGCGTTCTTCGAGCGCTTCGGCTCGCGCGGAGTGGCGGTGCTGGAGAAGTCCGTCGAGGAGGCGCGGGCGGCCGGTGCGCTGGTCGTGATGGACGCCAAGCGCGGTGACATCGGCTCGACCATGGCCGCGTACGCCGAGTCCTTCCTGCGCAAGGACTCCCCGCTCTTCTCGGACGCGCTGACCGTCTCCCCGTACCTCGGCTACGGCTCGCTCTCGCCCGCCGTGGCGCTGGCCCGGGAGAGCGGCGCGGGTCTGTTCGTGCTGGCGCTGACCTCCAACCCGGAGGGCGGCGAGGTCCAGCACGCGGTACGGGCCGACGGGCGCACCGTGGGCGCGACCATGCTGGCCCACCTGGCGGCCGAGAACACGGGGGAGGAGCCGATGGGCTCCTTCGGCGCGGTCGTCGGCGCCACACTCGGCGATCTGTCCTCCTACGACCTGCGGATCAACGGGCCGCTCCTGGCGCCCGGCATCGGCGCCCAGGGGGCCACGCCCGCCGACCTTCCCCGGGTCTTCGGGGCGGCGGTGCGCAATGTCGTGCCCAACGTCAGCCGGGGGGTGCTGCGGCACGGTCCCGACACCGGGGCGCTGCGGTCGGCGGCGGAGCGGTTCGCGGAGGAGATCCGGGCGGCCGTGACCGCCGCGTGAGCCCGGGTGAGACGCGGGTGAGCCCCGGTTGAGCCCTGGGTGAGTCGCGAGGGAGGTCGGCCGGGAGTATTTAGACGCTTGTTCGAGTGCTCCGACGGGTGACTCCGGGCCGCCCTCCGTCTGAATACATCCTCAAATCCGGGGCGGTATGACCGAAATGTCCGCCCTGGCGGAGGCTGACCAGGACTTTTCCGCTGTTCTCGCTGACTCTGGCGGACTTGCCCGCTAGTCTCCGAGGCGTGGGGGCGCCTCCCACACTCTCCGAGCAGGTGGGGGAGGGCGGGCGAGCGTGTTGCTCGTGGCCCCCCAGGTGTGGGGCGACTAGGTTCCTCACCGGTCCGTATCCGACAGTTCAACATCCGAGGTGACGTAGGCGTGGCTCTTCCGCCCCTTACCCCTGAACAGCGCGCAGCCGCGCTCGAAAAGGCCGCCGCGGCTCGCCGGGAGCGGGCCGAGGTCAAGAATCGACTCAAGCACTCCGGCGCCTCCCTGCACGAGGTCATCAAGCAGGGCCAGGAGAACGACGTCATCGGCAAGATGAAGGTCTCCGCCCTGCTCGAGTCCCTGCCGGGCGTGGGCAAGGTCCGCGCCAAGCAGATCATGGAGCGACTCGGCATCTCCGAGAGCCGCCGGGTGCGTGGCCTCGGCTCCAACCAGATCGCTTCCCTGGAGCGTGAGTTCGGCAGCACCGGTTCCTGATCCCGGGCACTGCCGGGAAGGGAGTCCCGGGCACCCCGGGATTGCTGGAATAATCGCTGCATGGCTGCAACATTCCGGGGGACGACCCCCGAGCCCCCGGACGTACGTCCGCGGCTGACCGTGCTCTCCGGCCCCTCCGGAGTCGGCAAGAGCACGGTCGTCGCTCATATGCGCAAGGAACACCCCGAGGTCTGGCTCTCGGTGTCGGCGACGACCCGCAGGCCCCGTCCCGGCGAGCAGCACGGTGTCCACTACTTCTTCGTCACCGACGAGGAGATGGACAAGCTGATCGCCAACGGCGAGCTGCTGGAGTGGGCCGAGTTCGCCGGCAACCGCTACGGCACGCCGCGCGCGGCGGTGCTGGAGCGCCTGGAGGCGGGTGAGCCGGTGCTGCTGGAGATCGACCTCCAGGGCGCCCGGCAGGTCCGCGAGTCCATGGCGGAGGCACACCTGGTGTTCCTCGCCCCTCCCTCCTGGGAGGAGCTGGTGCGCAGGCTCACCGGTCGCGGCACCGAACCGCCCGAGGTGATCGAGCGTCGCCTTGAGGCGGCGAAGGGCGAGCTGGCCGCCGAGCCGGAGTTCGACGAGACCCTGGTCAACACCTCCGTCGAGGACGTGGCGCGCGAGCTGCTAGCCTTGATGGACGTTGTGTGATCGTCTCTGATCGCCTGACTGAATCTTTCCCATCCATCGGAAGGTAGAGCGTGTCCTCTTCCATCTCCGCGCCCGAGGGCATCATCAACCCGCCGATCGACGAGCTCCTCGAGGCCACCGACTCGAAGTACAGCCTCGTGATCTACGCGGCCAAGCGTGCCCGCCAGATCAACGCGTACTACTCGCAGCTCGGCGAGGGCCTCCTCGAGTACGTCGGTCCGCTCGTCGACACCCACGTCCACGAGAAGCCGCTCTCGATCTCCCTGCGCGAGATCAACGCGGGACTGCTCACGTCCGAGGCCATTGAGGGCCCGGCGCAGTAGTATTTCCTGCTCGCAGCAGACTTTTCCACAGGCCCGGCAGCACCGTCTGCCGGGCCTGTGGTCTGCTCGGGGGGCACGGAGGTCCGCCGCCCGCCGTGATGCAGCATGGGGTTGTACGTTTCCGAGCCGGGGAGAGACCGTGGACAAGCCGAGGGTCGTTCTGGGTGTGAGCGGTGGCATCGCCGCCTACAAGGCCTGTGAGCTGCTGCGCAGGCTGACCGAGTCGGGACACGACGTACGGGTGGTGCCCACCGCCTCCGCCCTGCACTTCGTCGGTGCCGCCACCTGGTCCGCCCTGTCCGGCAACCCCGTCTCCACCGAGGTCTGGGACGACGTCCACGAGGTGCCGCACGTCCGCATCGGCCAGCACGCCGACCTGGTCGTGGTCGCTCCGGCCACCGCGGACCTGCTCGCCAAGGCCGCCCACGGCCTCGCCGACGACCTGCTGACCAACACCCTGCTCACCGCCCGCTGCCCGGTCGTCTTCGCCCCCGCGATGCACACCGAGATGTGGGAGCACCCGGCCACCCAGGAGAACGTGGCGACCCTGCGCCGTCGCGGCGCCGTCGTCATCGAGCCCGCCGTCGGCCGCCTCACCGGAGTGGACACCGGCAAGGGACGCCTCCCGGACCCCGGGGAGATCTTCGAGGTCTGCCGCCGGGTCCTCGCCAGAGGCGTCACCGAGCCCGACCTCGCAGGCCGGCACGTCGTGGTCAGCGCCGGCGGCACGCGCGAGCCCCTCGACCCCGTCCGCTTCCTCGGCAACCGCTCCTCCGGCAAGCAGGGCTACGCCCTCGCCCGCACCGCCGCGGCGCGCGGCGCCCGGGTCACCCTGGTCGCCGCCAACACCGGCCTGCCCGATCCGGCGGGCGTGGACGTCGTCCGGGTGGGCACGGCCGTGCAGCTGCGCGAGGCGGTGCTGAAGGCGGCCGCCGACGCGGACGCGGTCGTCATGGCCGCGGCCGTCGCGGACTTCCGTCCGGCCGAGTACGCCGCCGGGAAGATCAAGAAGAAGGACGGGCAGGAACCGGCCCCGATCGTCCTGGTGCGGAATCCGGACATCCTCGCGGAGATCTCCTCCGATCGGGCGCGGCCCGGCCAGGTGGTCGTCGGCTTCGCCGCCGAGACGGACGAGGTGCTGGCCAACGGCCGCGCCAAGCTCGCCCGCAAGGGCTGCGACCTGCTGGTGGTGAACGAGGTGGGGGAGCGCAAGACCTTCGGCGCCGAGGAGAACGAGGCCGTGGTACTGGGCGCCGACGGCACCGAGACACCCGTTCCGTACGGCCCCAAGGAGGCCCTGGCCGAAACCGTGTGGGATCTGGTCGCCCCGCGGCTGAGCTGAACGTCGCAATCGTTTTGCAGCAGCGCGAAACCCCGCACTTTGGGGCGTGGCGCCCCTGGCCAAGGCCGCGGAGGATTGGGCAGAATGCCCGTGCCGCAGGTCACAGCGCTCCCGAGAGGCGAGACAGGTGGGCCCGCGGCCGAGCGCGACCGATAAACTGTTCTCGGACGACGCCGGGCGCAGCCCCCGTCCCGTCCGCCAATGATCAGCCAGCAGCCGCTGCAACCCCAGGGAGCGTTGTGTCCCGTCGCCTGTTCACCTCGGAGTCCGTGACCGAGGGTCACCCCGACAAGATCGCTGACCAGATCAGCGACACCATTCTCGACGCGCTTCTGCGCGAGGACCCGACCTCCCGGGTCGCCGTCGAGACGCTGATCACCACCGGCCTGGTGCACGTGGCCGGCGAGGTCACGACCAAGACGTACGCGGACATCGCGACGCTGGTCCGGAACAAGATCCTCGACATCGGCTACGACTCCTCGAAGAAGGGCTTCGACGGCGCCTCCTGCGGCGTGTCGGTGTCCATCGGCGCGCAGTCCCCGGACATCGCCCAGGGCGTCGACACGGCCTACGAGAACCGGGTCGAGGGCGACGAGGACGAGCTGGACCGGCAGGGCGCCGGTGACCAGGGCCTGATGTTCGGCTACGCCACAGACGAGACGCCCACGCTGATGCCGCTGCCGATCTTCCTGGCGCACCGGCTGTCCAAGCGTCTGTCCGAGGTCCGCAAGAACGGCACCATCCCCTACCTGCGCCCCGACGGCAAGACCCAGGTCACCATCGAGTACGACGGCGACAAGGCCGTCCGTCTCGACACCGTCGTCGTCTCCTCGCAGCACGCCTCCGACATCGACCTGGAGTCGCTGCTCGCTCCCGACATCCGCGAGTTCGTCGTGGAGCCGGAGCTGAAGGCGCTCCTGGACGAGGGCATCAAGCTGGACACCGAGGGCTACCGCCTGCTGGTCAACCCGACCGGGCGCTTCGAGATCGGCGGCCCGATGGGCGACGCCGGCCTCACCGGCCGCAAGATCATCATCGACACCTACGGAGGCATGGCCCGCCACGGCGGCGGCGCCTTCTCCGGCAAGGACCCGTCCAAGGTGGACCGCTCGGCCGCGTACGCGATGCGCTGGGTCGCCAAGAACGTGGTCGCCGCGGGCCTGGCCTCCCGCTGTGAGGTCCAGGTGGCCTACGCCATCGGCAAGGCCGAGCCGGTCGGTCTGTTCGTCGAGACCTTCGGCACGGCCAAGGTCGACGCCGAGAAGATCGAGAAGGCGATCGACGAGGTCTTCGACCTCCGCCCGGCCGCGATCATCCGCGACCTCGACCTGCTCCGCCCGATCTACGCCCAGACGGCCGCGTACGGCCACTTCGGCCGCGAGCTTCCGGACTTCACCTGGGAGCGCACGGACCGCGTGGACGCGCTGCGCAAGGCGGCGGGCCTGTAAGGTCCCCCTCCGTCCGGCCGACGAGGCCCGGTGCCCCCTGGTGGGGCGCCGGGCCTCGTCGCATGTCCCAGGGGCGCTCCGGCTCAGGACCAATGTCAGTGCCGTTTGGTAAGAATGCAGGCGTGAGCAGCGAGGACGGGCAGGTGAGCGGTGGCGCCGAGGGGGCGCCGCCGGAGCAGCTCGCGTTCATTCGGGAGAGTGCGCGCAAGGCCGGGACCCCGCGGGCCAAGCCGCGGACCTGGCGGGGGGCCGCGCTGGCCCGGGAGCTGCCGGTCGCCCGGGTGCTGGTCGACAAGGGCGTGCTCCATCTCGACCGGTACTTCGACTACGCGGTGCCCGAGGAACTCGACGCCGAGGCGCAGCCCGGGGTGCGGGTGCGGGTGCGGTTCGGGGCCGGCCGGGGCCGGGTCCGGGAGGGGCGCCGTGAGGGCGGCGGGCTGATCGACGGGTTCCTGGTCGAGCGGCTCGCCGAGTCCGACTACGCGGGGCCGCTCGCGGCGCTGGCGCAGGTGGTCTCACCCGAGCGGGTGCTCGACGGGGAGCTGCTGGGGCTGGCCCGGTCCGTCGCCGACCGGTACGCGGGGAGCCTCGCCGACGTGCTCCAGCTCGCCGTCCCGCCGCGCAGCGCCCGCGCCGAGCAGCGGCCCTCGCCCGAGCCGCTGCCGCCGCCCGCGGAGCCCGCGCCGGGGTCCTGGGAGCGGTACGAACACGGTCCCGCCTTCCTCCGGGCGCTGGCGTCGGGCGGGGCGCCCCGGGCGGTGTGGAACGCGTTGCCGGGGCCGCTCTGGAGCGAGGAGATCGCCCGCGCCGTCGCCGCGACGCTCTCCTCCGGGCGGGGGGCGCTGGTCGTGGTGCCGGACGGACGGGCCGTCGCCCGGGTCGACGCCGCGCTGACCGGGGTGCTCGGGGAGGGCCGGCACGCCGTGCTCACCGCCGACGCGGGGCCCGAGAAGCGGTACCGGGAGTGGCTCGCGGTCCGGCGGGGTTCCGTGCGGGCCGTGGTGGGCACGCGGGCCGCGATGTTCGCGCCGGTGCGGGACCTGGGACTGGTGGTCATCTGGGACGACGGGGACGACAGCCACAGCGAGCCGCACGCGCCTCAGCCCCATGCCCGCGATGTGCTGCTGTCCCGGGCCGCGCAGGACAGGTGCGGCTTCCTGCTGGGCGCCTGGAGCTGCACGGTGGAGGCCGCGCAACTGGTGGAGAGCGGCTGGGCCCGGCCCTTGATCGCCGTCCGGGAGCAGGTACGGGCCGCCGCGCCGCTGGTACGGACCGTGGGCGACGGGGACCTGGCCCGGGACGAGGCCGCGCGGGCCGCCCGGCTGCCGTCGATCGCCTGGCAGGTCGTCAGGGACGCCCTGAAGCAGGGGCCCGTGCTGGTGCAGGTGCCCCGACGGGGGTACGTGCCGAGGCTGGCCTGTGCGAACTGCCGGGCGCCCGCCCGGTGCCGGCACTGCGCGGGCCCGCTGGAGGCGCAGGACGCGGGGGCGCTGCGGTGCGGCTGGTGCGGGCGGGAGGACGGCTCCTGGCACTGTCCCGAGTGCGGCGGGTTCCGGCTGCGGGCACAGGTCGTCGGTGCCCGGCGGACCGCCGAGGAGCTGGGACGGGCCTTTCCGGCCGTGCCCGTGCGGACCTCCGGGCGGGAGCACGTGCTGGACACGGTGCCGGGGACACCGGCGCTGGTGGTGAGTACGCCGGGGGCCGAGCCGGTCGCGGAGGGCGGCTACGCGGCGGCCCTGCTGCTGGACGGCTGGGCCATGCTGGGGCGGCCCGATCTGCGGGCCGGGGAGGACGCGTTGCGGCGGTGGATCGGGGCGGCGGCGCTGGTGCGGCCGCAGGGGGCCGGCGGCACGGTGGTGGCGGTGGCCGAGCCGACCCTGCGGCCCGTGCAGGCCCTGGTGCGGTGGGATCCCGTCGGGCACGCGGTGCGGGAGCTGGCGGAGCGGGCCGAGCTGGGGTTTCCGCCGGTGTCGCGGATGGCGGCGGTGTCCGGCGGTGCGGAGGCCGTCGGGGAGTTCCTGCGGGCGGTGGAACTGCCCGCGGAGGCAGAGGTGTTGGGGCCGGTACCGGTGCCGGTCAGCGCGCCGGGCGGGGCCAGGCGGCCGGGTGGGCCGCCGCCGGGGGAGGCGTGGGAGCGGGCGCTGATTCGGGTGCCGCCGGGGAGGGGGGCGGCGTTGGCGGTCGCGCTGAAGGCTGCGCAGGCCGCGCGGATGGCGCGGGGGGGTTCGGGTGGGGAGGCGGCGGTTCGGGTGCGGATCGATCCGCCGGACATTGGTTGAGGCGGGGCGGACGGCGGGGGCGGGGGTGTCGGCTTAGGGTGCGGCGCCGTGGGGGTTGGTCGCGCAGTTCCCCGCGCCCCTGGGGTGGTGGTCGTGTTCTTGCGGGTGCGGTGTTGTGGGGGCTGGTCGCGCAGTTCCTCGCGCCCCTGGCGGGGGTGCGGCGGCTTGGTGGGTTGGGTGTGGGTGTCTGCGCACCCTGGCGGGGGCCCGTCCTCCCTGGGTCGGTGGGGGGAGGACGGGGCTCGGGGGGTCAGCCGTTGCGGGGGGAGGGGAAGGCCGGGGGGCGGGGGTCGTCCCGTAGGGCGGGGGTGGACGCCGTCGGCTGCGTCGGCATCGAGCGGGCCGCGGGCACCGTCGGCATCCCCGTGTTGACGCCCACCGTCCGGCTCGCCTGCTCGGTCGTGCGCTCCGCCTCGGCCGCCGCCTGGGTCGCCGCGCGACGGGCGCCGTAACGGCGGTGCACCGCCTGCTTGGTCACGCCGAGGGCGGAGCCCACCGCGTCCCACGAGAAGCCGAGCGAGCGGTCGAAGTCCACCGCCGCCGTCACCAGCGTCTCGACGCTGTCCCGCAGCTCCTGCGCGAGACGGACCGTCGGGGCTGGGGCACGCCCGTAGACGACGAAGCCCGTGGACGGGCCGGAGCGGCGCGGGCGGTAGACGTTGCCCAACTGGGCGGTGAGCGTGCGCAGTGCGTCCACCTGCCGGCGGACCCGCTCGATGTCCCGCACCAGCAAGTGCAGGCTGGCCCGAGCCTGGGCGTCGTGGGTTGCGTGGTCGGCCATGAACAAGCCTCTCGAACCGGCGTTGAAAGGGATCGGGCCGAGCGATGTGCGGCCCGCTGGGGTCAACTCTTTCTTGACCAACGCGGTTACGCTCCGCTGGTCACGCAGAGGGGGCGTACCGGCATATGCGTGCGCCGGGGAGGGCGCGGGTGCCCCGCCTCGGTTCGGGGGGTGCGCGGCGACCGGGGCCGCCGACGGTGCGGGTCCGGGTGGGCCCCCGTGGCCTCGGCAACCCCCGGGAGGCATCCCCCAATAGACTGGTGTGCTGCCCCACCGAACCCGACCGAGAGGCCCGTACGCACTCATGAGGCTCGTCTTCGCCGGTACCCCCGAGGTCGCCGTTCCCGCCCTGGACGCCCTGATCGCCTCCGGGCGGCACGAGGTGGCCGCCGTCGTCACCCGCCCCGACGCCCCCGCCGGGCGCGGCCGCCGCCTGGTCGCCTCGCCCGTGGCCCAGCGGGCCGAGGAGGCCGGGATCGAGGTGCTCAAGCCCGCCAAGCCGCGCGACCCGGAGTTCCTGGAACGCCTGCGGCAGATCGCGCCGGACTGCTGCCCCGTCGTCGCCTACGGCGCGATCCTCCCGCGGGTCGCCCTCGACGTCCCGGCCCACGGCTGGGTCAACCTGCACTTCTCGCTGCTGCCCGCCTGGCGCGGGGCCGCGCCCGTCCAGCACTCGATCATGGCGGGCGACGAGATCACCGGCGCCACCACCTTCCTGATCGAGGAGGGCCTCGACTCCGGACCCGTGTACGGGACGGTCACCGAGGAGATCCGGCCCACCGACACCAGCGGCGACCTGCTGACCCGGCTCGCCTTCGCGGGCGCCGGACTGCTCGCCGCCACCATGGACGGGATCGAGGACGGCGCCCTGAAGGCCGTGCCGCAGCCGGGTGACGGCGTCAGCCTCGCGCCCAAGGTCAATGTCGAGGACGCCCACGTCGACTGGAGCGCCCCCGCGCTGCGGGTGGACCGGTTGGTGCGCGGCTGCACCCCGGCGCCGGGCGCGTGGACGGTGTTCCGCGGCGAGCGGCTCAAGCTGATCCAGGTGCGTCCGGTGCCGGAGCGCACCGAACTGGCGCCCGGCGCGCTCGCCGTCGGCAAGAACAGCGTGCACACGGGCACCGGTTCGTACGCCGTGGAGCTGCTGTGGGTGCAGGCGCAGGGCAAGAAGCCGATGCGGGCGGCGGACTGGGCGCGCGGCGTGCGGATCGCCGACGGCGAGCTGCTCGGCGCCTGACCGGCCGCGCACCGGGCGCCCGGTGCGACGTACGCTGGACGCATCCGGCGGCCGCGGCGGCCGGTCCGTCTTCCAGCAATCCGGAGCACCTTTTTCGTGAGCGACACCTCCCGTCGGCCCCACAAGCCCGGCAAGCCCTACCGTCGGCCCAAGAAGGACCCCGTCCGCATGCTCGCCTTCGAGGCGCTGCGGGCCGTGGACGAACGGGACGCCTACGCCAACCTCGTCCTCCCGCCCCTGCTGCGCAAGGCGCGGGAGAAGGGCGACTTCGACGGCCGGGACGCCGCGCTCGCCACCGAGCTGGTCTACGGGACGCTGCGCCGGCAGGGGACGTACGACGCGGTCATCGCGGCCTGCGTCGACCGGCCGCTGCGGGAGGTCGATCCGCCGGTGCTGGACGTGCTGAGCCTCGGGGCGCACCAGTTGCTCGGCACCCGGATCCCCACGCACGCCGCGGTCTCCGCCTCGGTGGAGCTGGCCCGGGTCGTCCTCGGCGACGGCCGGGCCAAGTTCGTCAACGCGGTGCTGCGCAAGATCGCCCAGCACGACCTCGACGCGTGGATCGAGCGGGTCGCGCCGCCCTACGACGAGGACCCCGAGGACCATCTCGCCGTCGTGCACTCCCACCCGCGCTGGGTCGTCTCCGCCCTGTGGGACTCGCTCGGCGGAGGCCGCGCCGGGATCGAGGAACTGCTCGCCGCCGACAACGAGCGGCCCGAGGTGACGCTGGTCGCCCGGCCGGGGCGGGCCACCACCGAGGAACTGCTCGGCGAGGAGGCCGCGGTGCCGGGCCGCTGGTCGCCGTACGCGGTGCGGCTGGCCGAGGGCGGTGAGCCCGGTGCCATCGACGCCGTGCGCGACGGGCGGGCCGGGGTGCAGGACGAGGGCAGCCAGCTGGTCGCCCTCGCGCTCGCCAACGCGCCGCTCGACGGCCCGGACCGGACCTGGCTCGACGGATGCGCCGGACCCGGCGGCAAGGCCGCCCTGCTCGGCGCGCTCGCCGCGGAGCGCGGTGCCCTGCTGCTCGCCTCCGAGAAGCAGCCGCACCGGGCCGGCCTCGTCGCCCGTGCCCTCGACGGAAACCCGGGTCCCTGGCAGGTCATCGCCGCCGACGGGACCCGCCCGCCGTGGCTGCCCGGCAGCTTCGACCGGGTGCTGATGGACGTGCCGTGCACCGGGCTCGGCGCGCTGCGGCGGCGGCCGGAGGCCCGGTGGCGGCGCAGGCCCGAGGACCTCGACGGGTTCGCGCCGCTCCAGCGGGGCCTGCTCGACACCGCCCTCGACTCCGTGCGGGTGGGCGGGGTCGTCGGCTACGCCACCTGCTCCCCGCACCTCGCCGAGACCCGTGCCGTCGTCGACGACCTCCTCAGGAAGCACCCGGAGGCGGAACTGATCGACGCCCGTCCGCTGCTGCCCGGCGTGCCGGACCTCGGTGAGGGCCCCGACATCCAGCTGTGGCCGCATGTGCACGGCACGGACGCCATGTACCTGGCCCTGATCCGCCGCACCGGCTGACCGGCCGGCGGCGCTTCCGCGCCGTGGGTCGTCAGCCCGTGCGGGATTCCTCCGGCGGCTCGGGGGCCGGGGTGTGCCCGTCCTCCCTCGCCAGCCGGTGCGGCCACCACACCTTTGGGCCCACGTCCAGGAAGAGCGCCGTGACCAGGACGGACCGGACGACGAAGGTGTCCAGCAGCACGCCCAGCGCGACCGCGAAGCCGATCTCGGCGAAGGCCACCATCGGGAGCGTGCCGAGGGCGGCGAAGGTGCCCGCCAGCACCAGCCCCGCCGAGGTGATCACCGCGCCGGTCGCGGCGAGGCCGGTCACCACGCCCGCTCTGGTGCCCTGGTGGGTGGCCTCCTCGCGGATTCTGGTGGTCAGGAAGATGTTGTAGTCGATGCCCAGGGCGACCAGGAACACGAAGACGAAGAGGGGGAAGTCCGTCGACTCGCCCGCGTAGTCGAAGACGTACCGGAAGGCGAGCGCGCTGATGCCCAGCGCCGCCGCGAAGGACAGGATCACCGTTCCGATCAGCAGGAGCGGGGCGATCAGGGCGCGCAGCAGCACGCACAGGATCAGCAGCACCACGACCAGCACCAGCGGGATGATCAGGATGTTGTCGTGCGTGGTCGCCTCGTCCATGTCGAGCAGGGCGGCCGTACCGCCGCCCACCTGGGCGTCGGCGTCCGGCACCGCGTGCACGGCGTCCCGTACCCGCTCCACCGTCTGCTTCGCGGCCTCGCTGTCGGCCGGGTCGGACATGGTGGCCTCGAACAGGACCCTGCCGTCGACGGACGGCGCGGTGCCCGGTGGCAGCCCGAGGGAGTCCGGGACCACGCCCGGGGTCTCCGCGACCACCCGGCCGACCTCCCGGGCCTGCTCCTGATTGCTGATGACGACCAGCGGATCGCCGCTGCCCGCCGGGAAGTACCGTTCGGAGATCTCCTGGCCGGTGATCGAGTCGGGGGTGCCGGTGAACGCGTCCGCGTTGCTGATGCCCTCGGCGCGCAGCTGGATCAGGCCCAGCGAGCAGATGGCGAGGACCACCGCGGTGATCGCCCAGGTCATGCGCGGCCGGGCGGAGATCCGGCGGCCCATGCGCGCCCAGACGCCGCTGTCGGCCGGGTTCGGGGCTCCGAGGTGGGGCTTGACCGGCCAGAAGATCCACCGGCCGAAGATCACCAGCAGTGCCGGGAACAGCGTCATCATGGCGAGCACCGCGACCGCGACGCCGATCGCCGCGACCGGGCCCAGACCGCTGGTGGAGTTCATCTCGGCGAACATCAGCACCAGCATGCTGAGCACGACGGTCGAGCCGGAGGCGATCACCGCCGGGCCGGCCCGGTGCAGGGCCAGGGCCATCGCCTCGTGCCGGTCCTCGTGGCGGCGCAGCTCCTCCCGGTAGCGCGCGACGAGCAGCAGGGCGTAGTCCGTCCCGGCGCCGAAGACCAGCACGGTGAGGATGCCCGCGCTCTGGCCGTTGACGGTCAGACCGGCGTGCTCGGCGAGGAAGTAGATCACCGCCTGCGCGGTGAACAGCGCGGCGACCACCGACAGCAGCGGGACCAGCAGCAGAGTCGGGCTGCGGTAGGTGATCAGCAGCATCACGATGACGACGGCCATCGCCGCCAGCAGAAGCGTGGAGTCGATGCCCTCGAACGCCTCGGCGAAGTCCGCCGAGGTGCCGCCCGGCCCGGTGATGTGCACGGTGAGCCCGCCGCCGCCCTCCCCGACGACGTCCCGGATCTCGTCTACGGCCGGCGCGATGCGCTCCCAGCCCTGCTCGTCCATCGTGATCGGCACGTACACCTGGGCCGCGCGCGGGTCGACGTCGCGGTCGTAGGTGGGGCCGCGGGTCTCGTCCCCGCGGATCCCGTGGGCGGTGAGCTGCTTCAGCTCCCGCACGTCCTCCTCGATGGCGGCCCGGTCCTCGGCCGTGAGGCCGTCGTCCCGGGCGTAGATGACCACGGCGGGGATCTGCTCGGGCCTGAAGTCCTCGGAGATCTGGAGGACTTGGGTGGACTCCGCCGAACCGGGCAGCCAGGAGGCGGCGTCGTTGTCCTGCGCGCCGGTGAGTTTCTGGGCGAACGGAGCCGTAAGGAACAGCAGGATGAGCCAGAGGACCAGCACGACCCACTTGGCCCGGCGCCCGCAGACGAGATGCGCAATGCCCCGGTTATCCGGCATGGAGACCTCCGCGACGGCACCGCTGGGGCGCTCGGCTGTGTTCGATCCGCGGCGGCCGCCGCGCGGGCGCGATCAGCCACATCCAATCCGCACCGGGCCGGAAACCGCCACCCCTTGGGCCCCCACGGCTCAAGTCCGGCGGAGCGCATACGCTTGGGGCATGGCCGCGCAGATCAATCCCAGCATCCTGTCCGCCGACTTCGCCCGTCTCGCCGACGAGGCGAAGGCGGTCGAGGGAGCCGACTGGCTCCATGTCGACGTCATGGACAACCATTTCGTCCCGAACCTCACGCTCGGTGTGCCGGTCGTAGAGTCCCTGGCCCGTGCGACGGACACCCCGCTGGACTGCCATCTGATGATCGAGGCCCCCGATCGGTGGGCGCCCCAGTACGTGGAAGCGGGGGCCGGTTCCGTCACCTTCCATGTCGAGGCCGCCGCCGCTCCGGTGCGGCTGGCCCGGGAGATCCGGGCCAAGGGCGCGCGGGCCTCCATGGCGCTCAGGCCCGCGACACCGATCGAGCCGTACGAGGACCTGCTCCCCGAGCTCGACATGCTGCTGATCATGACGGTCGAGCCGGGATTCGGGGGTCAGGCGTTTCTCGACATCATGCTCCCCAAGATTCGCCGCACCCGCGAGTTGATCAGCAAGCACGGCCTTGAGCTGTGGCTCCAGGTGGACGGCGGGGTCTCGGAGGCCACCATCGAGCGCTGCGCGGAGGCCGGCGCGGATGTCTTCGTCGCCGGGTCCGCGGTGTACGGGGCGGCGGACCCCGCCCAGGCGGTCCGCGCCCTGCGCGAGCGGGCCGAGGAGGCGACGAGGTCCGCGGCCTGGGCGTGCGACCACTGAGCCAAGGGAACGTGAACGGCGCCCTTCAGGGCGGATCCAGCGCGCCGGATCTGCAAGGATGAACGGCGAATCCAGAGTGTGAACAGTTGAACAGTAGTGAGGAGATCGCCGTGTCGGGTATGTCGGCGGGCCGGTCAGCCATGCGGATGGGACCCGCTGAGCTGGTGCAGGCGGCGGCCATGGCCCGCCGCTTCTACCTCGAGGGCAAGTCCAAGATCCAGATCGCCGAGGAGTTCGGCGTCAGCCGCTTCAAGGTGGCCCGGGTCCTGGAGACCGCCCTCGAACGGGATCTCGTGCGTATCGAGATCCGAGTCCCCGCCGAGCTGGACGCCGAGCGCTCCGACGCGCTGCGCGCCCGCTACGGCCTCAGGCATGCCGTCGTGGTGGAGTCGCCGGCGGAGGCCGAGGACTCTCCCGACCCGGAGAACCTGGGGGAAGTGGCCGCCGATCTGCTCGGCGAACTGGTGAACGAGGGTGATGTGCTGGGCCTGGCCTGGGGCCGGTCCACCATCCACATGGCGGCGGCGCTGGACCGGCTGCCGCCCTGCACGGTGGTGCAGTTGACGGGTGTCTACGACGCCGGGACCGCCGAGCGCGGCTCGGTGGAGGCGGTCCGCCGGGCCGCCCAGGTCTCCGGCGGCGACGCGCACCCCATCTACGCGCCGATGCTGCTGCCGGACGCGGCCACCGCGGCCGCGCTGCGCAACCAGACCGGGATCGCCCGCGCCTTCGAGTACTTCGACAAGGTCACGGTCGCCTGTGTCTCCATCGGCTCCTGGGAGCCGGGCATCTCCACGGTCCACGACATGCTCAGCGACCAGGAGCGGGCGCACTACGCCTCGCTCGGGGTGGCCGCCGAGATGTCGGCGCACCTCTTCGACGCGGACGGCCGCCGGGTCGGCCGGGACCTCGGCGAGCGGTGCATCACGGTCAAGGCCGACCAGCTGCGCCGTATCCCCGAGGTGGTCGCCATCGCGGGCGGGGCCCGCAAGGCCTCCGCGATCGACGCGGTCCTCCGGTCGGGGCTGGTGACCAGCCTGGTGACCGACACCTCCGCCGCGGACGTGCTGATGACCGTCGGTCCCACTCCGAAGCCCGCGCTCAACAGGGCCGACCCGGACGGACTCTGACGGAAGGTCGGCCCGGACGGGCCGTGGCAGCATCGCTGACATGCTGCTGCGGTTCGTCCCCCGGGTCCTGCTCTGTCTCCTCGTCCTGCTCGTCGGATGCGCCACGCAGGACACCACCGCCCCGGCCCCGCCGCGCGGCATGGCCACCGTCGCGGAGACCGACCTGCCCGCCGAGGCCCGGCACACCCTGGACCTCATCGACGAGGGCGGACCCTTCCCGTACGCCAGGGACGGTTCGGTCTTCGGGAACTTCGAGGGGCTGCTGCCCCGGCGCGAGCGCGGCCACTACCGCGAGTACACCGTCCCCACCCCGGGCTCGCGCGACCGCGGGGCCCGGCGCATCGTCACCGGGAAGGACGGGGAGATCTACTACACCGACGACCACTACGACTCGTTCAGGGCGGTACAGAGATGACGGAAGTCCTGGTCACGCTGGATCTCGACGGGGTCACCGACAAGGCGGGCCTGATGGACCGGTGTCGTCGGGACCTGGGGCTGCCCGACTGGTTCGGCCGCAACTGGGACGCCCTGGCCGACGTCCTGTCCGACCCCGTCCTGTGGCCCGAGGAGCCCGTCGTGGTCGTCGTACGGAACTGGCTGCCCTACGCCGAGGCGCACCCGCGGGAGTGGGACACCGCCCGCGAGGTGTTCGCGCACGCCGCCGCGGTCACCGTGGCCCTCGCCCTTGGACGATCCTCCTAGGGCGTCTCCGCGGGCCTGGACGAACCGACCGTGTATGACGCGGCGGTCACCATGGGAGAATGAAGTACGTGCTCTTTCCCCCTGGCTGACCTGTCCGGGGGCCACCTCTGAACGACTGGGATGTGCAGCACGTGCGTTTCCTGAATGACATCCAGCCCCCGTACGACCTGACGTACGACGACGTCTTCATGGTCCCGAGCCGCTCGGCGGTCGGTTCCCGGCAGGGCGTGGACCTCGGCGCCCCGGACGGCACGGGCACCACGATCCCGCTGGTCGTCGCCAACATGACCGCCATCGCCGGCCGCCGGATGGCGGAGACGATGGCCCGGCGCGGTGGTCTGGTGGTCATCCCGCAGGACATCCCGATCGAGGTCGTCACCGACGTCGTCTCCTGGGTCAAGAGCCGGCACCACGTGCTGGACACCCCCATCGTGCTGGCCCCGCACCAGACGGTCGCCGACGCCCTCGCCCTGCTCCCGAAGCGGGCGCACAACGCCGGTGTCGTGGTGGACGAGAACCACAGGCCCGTCGGCGTGGTCACCGACGCCGACCTGACCGGCGTGGACCGCTTCACGCAGCTCGCCGAGGTCATGTCCCGCGATCTGCTGCTGCTCGACGCGGACATCGACCCGCGCGAGGCGTTCAACACCCTCGACCACCACAACCGCCGCTACGCCCCGGCCGTGGACGCGGAAGGCCGTCTCGCGGGCATCCTCACCCGCAAGGGCGCCCTGCGGGCCACGCTGTACACGCCGGCCGTAGACGCGCGGGGCAGGCTGCGGATCGCCGCCGCCGTCGGCATCAACGGCGATGTGGCGGGCAAGGCCAAGCAGTTGCTCGACGCGGGCGTCGACACGCTCGTCATCGACACCGCGCACGGCCACCAGGAGTCGATGATCAGCGCGATCAAGGTGGTCCGCGCGCTCGACCCGCAGGTCCCGATCGTGGCCGGCAACATCGTCGCCGCCGAGGGCGTGCGCGATCTCATCGAGGCGGGCGCGGACATCATCAAGGTCGGTGTCGGACCCGGCGCGATGTGCACCACCCGGATGATGACCGGCGTCGGCCGCCCGCAGTTCTCCGCGGTGCTGGAGTGCGCCGCCGAGGCCCGCAAGTACGGCAAGCACGTCTGGGCCGACGGCGGTGTGCGGCACCCGCGTGACGTGGCGATGGCACTGGCCGCCGGTGCCTCCAACGTGATGATCGGCTCCTGGTTCGCGGGCACCTACGAGTCCCCGGGCGACCTCCAGCAGGACGCCAACGGCCGCCTGTACAAGGAGTCGTTCGGCATGGCCTCGGCGCGCGCCGTGCGCAACCGCACCTCCGAGGAGTCGTCCTACGACCGGGCCCGCAAGGCGCTGTTCGAGGAGGGCATCTCCACCTCCCGGATGTTCCTCGACCCGGCGCGTCCGGGCGTGGAGGACCTGATCGACTCGATCATCGCGGGCGTCCGCTCGTCCTGCACCTACGCCGGTGCGGGCTCCCTGGAGGAGTTCGCCGAGAAGGCCGTCGTCGGCATCCAGAGCGCCGCCGGCTACGCCGAGGGCAAGCCGCTGCACGCCAGCTGGAGCTGACCCGACGCGCTCGCACGGCCCCCGTTCCTCCCCTCGCCCGGGAGGGGCGGGGGCCGGTGTCGTGAGCCGCCGCGCAACGGTCCGCAGCCGTGGCGCAACGAACACCCACCCCGTGCCGATGAACGCAATGATCTTGCGGCCATGCGCAAGGTTGCTGCATTACTACGGCAACGCCGCAGCTCGTAGGCTGTCGCCTCGTACGTGGCGTGGCGGGGACCCCGCTCGGTGGGTCCCTGCTGCAGGGGGTGCTGCCGGTCCCCGTCCCCCTGACCGGCAGCGATGAAGGAGCCAAGCGCGTGCTCGACCAAGGCGCACCCCCGCACGACCCAAGCAAGACCGCCCCCTCGTCCCCGGGGCTCGGCGCGCGCCTGCTGCGACGCAAGCCCGTGGAACGCCTGGTCGCGGAGGGCGGTCAGGGCGAGGGAGGCTCGCTGCGGCGCTCCCTCGGCCTCTGGCAGCTCACCATGATCAGCATCGGTGCCACCCTCGGCACCGGCATCTTCGTCGTCCTCGGCGACGCCGTCCCCGAGGCCGGACCCGCGGTCACCCTCGCCTTCGTCATCGCCGGTCTCACCGCCCTGTTCTCGGCCCTGTCCTACGCGGAGCTGGCCGGCAGCATCCCGGTCGCCGGCTCCTCCTACTCGTACGCGTACGCAACGATGGGCGAACTCGTCGCCTGGGTCTGCGGCTGGTGTCTGGTGCTGGAGTACGGCGTCTCCGTCGCCGCGGTCGCGGTCGGCTGGGGCGAGTACCTCAACGAACTCCTCGACGGCACCATCGGTGTCACCATCCCCGCCGCGCTCTCCTCGGCGCCGGGCGAGGGCGGCATCGTCAACCTGCCGGCGCTGATCGTCGTCCTGCTGGCGATGGTGTTCCTGCTCGGCGGTGTCCGTGAGTCGGCCCGCGCCAACACGATCATGGTCGCGGTGAAGATAGCCGCGCTGGTGCTGTTCTGCGCCGTCGGCTTCACGGGCTTCAAGTCCGGCAACTACGAGGACTTCATGCCGCTGGGCATGGCGGGCGTCAGCGCCGCCGGCGCCACCCTGTTCTTCTCCTACATCGGCTTCGACGCCGCCTCCACCGCCGGTGAGGAGGCGAAGAACCCGAAGAAGGACCTGCCGCGCGCGATCATGCTCTCGCTGATCATCGTCACCGCGCTCTACGTCCTGGTCGCCGGGGTCGCCGTCGGCGCCTGGAACTGGACGAAGTTCGAGGGCTCCGAGGCCTCCCTCGCCGCGATCATGAACGATGTCAGCGGCCAGACCTTCTACGGCACCCTGCTCGCCCTCGGCGCGGTCATCTCCATCGCCTCCGTCGTCCTCACCGTGCTCTACGGCCAGACCCGCATCCTCTTCGCGATGTCCCGCGACGGGCTGGTGCCCAAGGCGCTCGGCAAGGTCGACGCGAGGACGGGGTCGCCCCGCCTCAACACCGTGATCGTCTCCCTGTTCTGCGGTGTCCTCGCCGCGATGATCCCGCTGGGCAAGCTGGTGGACGCCACCAGCATCGGCACCCTGTTCGCCTTCGCCCTGGTCAACATCGCGGTGATCGTGCTCCGCTACAAGCGGCCGGAACTGGAGCGGACCTTCCGGGTGCCCTTCGGCCCGGTGCTGCCGGTCCTGGGCTTCGCGTTCTGCGCGTACAACATGTTCAGCCTCGACACCGTGACCTGGGTGGTCTTCGGGTGCTGGATGGCGGCCGGTCTCGTGTTCTACTTCCTGTACGGCTATCGCCGTTCCCGTCTCGCCGTGCCTGAAGCGAAGTGAACCACCCGCAGTGCTGAACGATCTCGACGAACGAATCGTGCATGCCCTCGCCGAGGACGCCCGCCGCTCCTACGCGGACATCGGCATGCTCGTCGGCCTGTCCGCGCCCGCCGTGAAGCGCCGTGTGGACCGGCTGCGGGCCACCGGGGCGATCACCGGATTCACGGTGCGCGTCGACCCTGCGGCCCTGGGTTGGGAGACCGAGGGGTTCGTCGAGATCTACTGCCGGCGCAACACCTCTCCGGAGACCATCCAACGCGGTCTGGAGCGCTACCAGGAGGTCGTGGCCGCGTCCACGGTCACCGGTGAGGCCGACGCCGTGGTGCAGGTCTTCGCCTCCGACATGCGGCACTTCGAGCGGGTGCTGGAGCGGATCGCGGGAGAGCCGTTCGTGGAGCGGACGAAGTCCGTGCTGGTGCTCTCGCCGTTGCTGCGGAGGTTCTCGTCGGGGTCGCCGACGTAGCGGTCCGGGTGCGGGGTGGGCGGGCTCAGGGCGCCGGCTGCTCTTCGGCCCGGGTTCTGACCGTGGCCATCAGGCGCTTCATGCCCAGGCGGTGGGCGCCCGTGCCGATCACGAGTCCTCGGTAGAGGCGGCCCGAGAGGCCGGGGAACGCGGCCCGGGTCTCCGCCCGCAGCAGCAGACGGCCGGGGCCCGCTTCCTCGATGCGGAAGGTCAGGGCGTAGACCGAGTAGCGGTGGCTGCCGGTGAGCGCCAATTCCCGGCCCGGGGTGGCCGAGGACACCCGGAAGCCCGGCAGGGCCGAGCCCTCGGCCAGGGGACGCGGTCCGGCCGCCACCACGTCGGCGCAGCCCACCAGACGGGCGTAGCGGCCGCCCCGGCCGGCGGCCCCGTCCAGCGCCGCGCTCAGCCCCCGCCAGAGCGCGTCGGGGTCCGCCACCACGATCGTCGTGTGCTCGTCGACGTAGGGCAGGGCGGTCGTCATGTCGAGTCCCCCGTCTTGCGGGCCAGCGCGTTGTTCCCGATCGAATTGTGCACGCTGAAGCTCACCGCGTCCGAGCGGTAGCGGTCGTCCGACCATTCCACCGGGCGCCCCTCCCGGGTGGTGGTCACCCGGCGCACCCGCAGCAGCGGACTCGTCCGGCGGATGCCGAGCAGCTCAGCGTCCTGGGCGCCCGCCGCCACCGCGTCGATGACATGCTCGCCGTAGGCGAAGACGAGGCCGGTGTCCTCGTAGAGCCGCTGGGTGACGGAAGCGCAGTCCGGCTCGATCGCCGCCACGGCCGGGGAGATCCAGTCCGCGTAGACGGTCCGCTCCAGCAGCACCGCCTCCCCGTCCAGCCCGCGCACCCGCAGCACGTGCAGCACCTCGGTGCCGGCGGCCAGTTGGAGGCGCACCGCGTCCTCGGCGGTCGCCGCGCGCGGCTCCTGGGAGACCACGCGGCCGGTCGCCTCACGGCCCATGGCACGCGCCCACTGGGCGAAGCTGCGCAGTTCGGCGAAGCTCTGGCTGCGCCGGCTGGCCAGCACCACCCGGCGGGCGCCCTGGCGGGAGCCGATCAGCCCTTCGGCGGTGAGCGCCGCCACGGCCTGGCGGACCGTGCCGCGCGAGACGCCGTAGTGGGCCGCGAGATCCGTCTCGGCGGGCAGCAGACTGCCCACGGTGTACTCCTCGCGGTCGATCGCCCGGCGCAGTTCGCCCGCGATCTCCTCGTGTCGGGCCGTCATGCTTCCCCTCTGGATCGGTGGCTGTGCACAGCGTGACCAGCCTAATCGAGATCCTCGGCCGCTCAGCGCCCGCCTGGATTGTGCAGGGAATCGGGGTTCAGGGTTTCGCTCACGTTTACAGAGCCGTCACCCATGCCGGGCGTACTGAGGCCAACTTGTTCAGACAAGTTCGCAGCACCTTCGGATTCCCTCCCGGTTCCTCACGCGTCCCCCTGGAGCAGTCGTGTCCCTGTCCCTGCCGAGAACCGCCGCCCTCGGCGTCGCCACCGCCCTCGCCCTGAGCGCCCTGAGCGCCTGTGGCGCCGCCCCCGACGACGCCGCCACCACCGCCGACGGCAAGAGCGCCGCCACCGCCACCTCCGCCGCCGACTTCGGCGGCATGGACGCCCTGGTGAAGGTCGCCCGGAAGGAGGGCACGCTCAACGCCATCGCGCTGCCCCGCGACTGGGCCAACTACGGAGCCCTCATCGACGGCTTCGAGAAGAAGTACGGCATCGAGGTCGAGGTCGAGAACCCCGACGGCTCCAGCCAGGACGAGATCAACGCCGTCACCTCCCGCAAGGGCCAGGACCGCGCCCCCGACGTCCTCGACCTCGGCAGTTCCTTCGCGCTCAGCGCCGCCGAGCAGGGCCTGCTCGCGCCCTACCGGGTCGCCGCCTTCGACGACATCCCCGAGGAGCAGAAGGACGCCAAGGCCCGCTGGTACAACGACTACGGCGGCTACGTCTCCATCGGCTGCGACGCGGCCCGCGTCAAGAAGTGCCCGACCACCTTCCAGGAACTCCTGGACGGCGAGTACAAGGGTCAGGTCGCGCTCAACGGCAACCCCACCAAGTCCGGCTCCGCCTTCGCCGGCGTCTACGCCGCGGCCCTCGCGGGCGGCGGCTCCTTCGACGACATCCAGCCCGGCCTGGACTTCTTCGCCGAGCTGAAGAAGAACGGCAACTACACGCCCGTCGAGTCCACTCCGGCCACCGTCGAGAAGGGCGAGACGCCGATCAGCATCGACTGGGACTACCTCAACGCCGGTTACGCCGACGAGTTCAAGTCCAAGGGCGTCGACTGGCAGGTGGCCGTGCCGACCGACGGCGTCTTCTCCCAGTACTACTCCCAGGCCATCAACAAGGACGCCCCGCACCCCGCGGCCGCCCGGCTGTGGCAGGAGTACCTCTACAGCGCCGAGGGCCAGAACCTCTGGCTCAAGGGCTACGCCCGGCCCGCGCTGATGCCCGCCATGGAGCAGGCCGGCACCCTCGACAAGACGGCCGCGGCCAAGCTGCCCGATGTCTCGGGCACGCCGAGCTTCCCGACCGAGGCCCAGCAGAACGAGGCCAAGACGGTCCTCGGACAGGGCTGGGCGAAGGCCGTCTCCGGATGACCACCACGCTCACGCGCACGGACGTGACGCCGGCCGCCTCCCCCGGGCGCCGGCGCCACGTCCCGGGCGGGCTCGCCGTCGTCCCGCTGCTCGCGTTCACCGCGGTCGCCTTCGGACTGCCCGCCTGGGCCGTCCTGAACGGCGCCCTCACCGCCAAGGACACCGGCGCCTACACCACCGCCAACCTCACCGGCTCGCTCCAGGGCGCCTATCTGACGGCCCTCCTCGGCAGCGTGAAGCTGTCGGCGGTCTCCGCGCTCCTCGCCGCACTGCTCGGACTGCCGCTCGCCCAGGCCGTGGTGACCTCCCGCTCCCGCGCGCTGCGCGAGGCGGTGCTCACCGCCTCCGGGGTGCTCGCCAACTTCGGCGGGGTCCCGCTCGCCTTCGCCTTCGTCGCCACCCTCGGCAACGCCGGCGTCCTCACCCGGCACCTGGGCCTGAGCGACCGGGGCTGGGACCTCTACAGCTTCTGGGGACTGGTCCTCGTCTACCTGTACTTCCTCATCCCGCTGATGGTCCTCACCATCGCCCCCGCCCTGGAGGGGCTGCGCGCCCAGTGGCGCGAGGCCGCCCGCAACAACGGCGCCACCACCGTCCAGTACTGGCGGCACGTGGCCCTGCCCGTGCTGCTGCCCTCCCTGCTCGGCGGCCTCGTGCTGCTCTTCGGCAGCGCCTTCGCCGCGTACGCCACCGCCGCCGCCATGGTGGGCAGTTCGGTGCCGCTGGTCACCCTCCAGATCGCCGACGCCCTCTCCGGCAACGTCCTGGTCGGCCAGGAGAACGTGGCGCTCGCCCTCAGCCTCGACATGGTGCTCGTCGCCGGCCTGGTCATGGCGGTCTACCTGCCCCTGCAACGACGGAGCGCGCGATGGCTCGCCTGAACCTGTGGCGGTGGGGCGTGCTCGGCCTCGCCGCGCTGTACTTCCTGGTGCCGCTCGCCGCGTCCGTGGTCTTCACGGTCGACGTGCCCGGACAGGGCGTCACCTTCGACGCCTACACCCGGATCTTCGCCACCGAGGGATTCACCTCCAGCCTGCTGCTCTCCCTCGGCCTCGCCGCCGCCACCATCGCCCTGGTCCTGCTGCTGACGGTGCCCGCCGCCGTCGCGCTCCGGCTCGGCGCCTCCCGGCTGCGGCCCGTCGTGGAGGTGGTCTGCTCACTCCCGCTCGTGGTCCCGCCGATCGCGTTCGTCGCCGGCATCGGCACCGTCCTCAAGTGGGGCCCCGAACACCTCTCCCGGACACCCCTGTTCCAGACCTTCGTGGCCCTGCAGAACCCCGACTTCCCGTTCGTCCTGGTCCTCGCCTACGTCGTGATGGCCCTGCCGTTCGTGTACCGGGCCCTGGACTCGGGCCTCCGCGCCGTCGACGTCCGCACCCTGGTCGAGGCCGCCCGGAGCTGCGGCGCGACCTGGCCGCAGGCCCTCGTGACGGCCGTCCTGCCCAACCTGCGCGGAGCGCTGCTCAACGCCTCCTTCCTCACCCTCGCCCTGGTGCTGGGCGAGTTCACGGTGGCCCAGCTGCTCGGCTTCCGGCCGTTCGCCGTGTGGATCGTCAACGTCAGCGGATCGCAGGCCCAGTTGTCCGTCGCCGTGTCCGTGCTCAGCCTGCTCGTGACCTGGCTGATGCTGCTCGTTCTCGCCGGCCTCGGCGGACGCGCCCGAACCGAAACCCGGGGTTGAACCATGAACACGCCCACCCAGGCGGCCACCGTCGAATTCCGTTCCCTGCGACGGCGGTTCGGCGCCACCGCCGCCCTCGACGGACTGGACCTGACCGCCCGCCCCGGTGAACTCCTCGCCCTGCTCGGCCCGTCGGGCTGCGGCAAGACCACCGCGCTGCGCATGCTCGCCGGGTTCGAACACCCCGACTCCGGCGAGGTGCTGGTCGACGGCACGGACGTCACCCGGGTCCCCGCGCACCGCCGCGACGCCGGAATGGTCTTCCAGTCGTACAGCCTCTTCCCGCACCTGGACGCCCTCGACAACGTCGCCTTCGGGCTGCGGATGCGCAAGGTCAAGGCGTCCGAACGGCGCTCCAGGGCAGCGGAGTTGCTGGAGCTGGTGGGCCTCGCCGACCAGGGTGGCCGCTACCCCCACCAGCTCTCCGGCGGACAGCAGCAGCGGGTGGCGCTCGCCCGCGCGCTCGCCCTGCGCCCCCGTGTGCTGCTCCTCGACGAGCCGCTCTCCGCGCTCGACGCCAAGGTCCGCCTCAGCCTGCGCGAGGAGATCCGCCGGCTCCAGCAGGAACTCGGCATCACCACCCTCTTCGTCACCCACGACCAGGAGGAGGCGCTCTCCCTCGCCGACCGGGTCGCCGTGATGCGCGCCGGCCGCCTCGAACAGTGCGCGGAACCCGCCGAGTTGTACGGCAGGCCCGCGACCGCCTTCGTCGCCGAGTTCGTCGGCACCATGAGCCGGATCCCCGGCCGGCTCGACCGCGACACCGTCGAAGTGCTCGGACAGCGGCTGCCCGTCGAAGGGCCGGTACCGGCCACCGCCGACGTGGACGTACTGGTGCGGCCGGAGACGGTCCGCGTCGGCGCCGACCCGGCCGGGGACGCGACCGTCGTCGCCTCCTCCTTCCTCGGCGCCGTCACCCGACTGACCGTACGGCTCGCCGACGGCACCGAGGTGAAGGCCGACCTGCCCGCCGACGAGGCCGTCGCCCCCGGCGCGGCCGTCCGGCTGACCCTGCCCGCCCGGCCGATGCTGGTGGCGGAACGCGCCCCCCACGCATGAGAGAGAACGACATGACCCGACTCCCGCTCCAGGCCGTGCTGTTCGACATGGACGGCACCCTCGTGGACACCGAGCGCCTGTGGTGGGAGGCGGTGACCCGGGTCGCCGGCCGGCCGCTCACCGGGGCCGACGAGCCCCAGGTGCTCGGCCGGCCCGTCGAGCACACCGCCGCATGGCTCGCCGCGACCACCGGGCGGCCCGCCGCCGACCTCGCCGAGGCGCTCCACCGCGAGTTCGCCGACCGGGTCCGCGCCGGGATCGTGCCCCGACCCGGCGCCCTCGGCCTGCTCGACGCCCTGGCCCGCGAGGGCGTCCCCACCGCCCTGGTCACCGCCTCGCCCCGGGCCGTCGCCGACACGGTCCTCGCCGTGCTGGGCGCCGACCGGTTCGCCGTCTCCGTCACCGCCGACGACACCGAGCACACCAAACCGGCCCCCGACCCCTACCTCGCCGCCTGCCGGGCGCTCGGCGTCGACCCCGCCGCCTGCGTGGCCGTCGAGGACACCCCGACCGGCGTCAGCTCCGCCGAGGCGGCCGGCTGCACGGTGCTCGCCGTGCCCTCGCTCGCGCCGATCCCACCGGCACCCGGCCGGACCGTCCGGCCCGGCCTGACCGACGTCACCCCCGACGCGCTGCGCGCCCTGCTGCCGCACACCCTGAAGGTCATGAGCTGGAACCTCTGGTGCGGCGGCACCGAGGTCCACGACCACCGGGCCAAGCAGCTGAAGACGATCGCGGAGACCGGCGCGGACGTGGTGGGCCTCCAGGAGACCTTCGGCACGGCGGCGCGGGAGCTGGCTGAGGCGCTCGGCTGGCACCACCACCGGGCGGGGGAGAACCTCGGGATCATCAGCCGGTACCCGATCACCGCCCGGCTCGGCGACCCCGAGGTCGGCTTCTACGGAGCGGCCGGTGTCCGGATCGCCGTGGCTGGCCGAGAGGTCGAGATCTGGACGGCCCACCTCGACTACGAGCACTACGGGCCGTACCTCACCGAGGGCGACCCGACCCGGAACGAGGGCGTACGGCTCGCCCAGATGCGGGACACGCTGGAGCGGATCGCAGCGGCCGACCCCGCCGTGCTGGTCGGCGACTTCAACTGCCCGTCCCATCTGGACCGGCCCGGCGTGGAGTGGCCGGTCACCAGGGCCGCCGCGGAGGCGGGCTTCCGGGACTCCTACCGCGAGGCCCACCCCGACCCGGTGCGGGACCCCGGGCACACCTGGTCCCCGGTCCAGCCCGAGCCGGAACCCCAGGACCGGATCGACTTCGTGCTGCACCGCGGACTGACGGTGCTGGACTCCCGTACCCACGTCAGCGGGGTGCCCCGGCCCTGGCCGGACGTCGCCGACAACGAGTGGACCTCCGACCACGCGGCCGTGCTCACCACGTTCTCGCTGCACGGGAGCGCCGAATGTTCGCTGCACGGGAGCCCCGAATTTCCGCTGCACGAGGGCCCCGAACCGGCCTAAGCTCGATGGCATGACCTGGCGACATTGATCCACGACCCGTAGCGCCTCCCGAGGGCCGCCGCGGACGCCGCACCTCACGCGTCCGCATCGCTCCCACGGGAAGGCCCCATGACACTCTCACCCGCACGCGTGCCCACCACCGGCGGCGTCCGACGGCTCACGGCCACGCTGTACGGCTACGCGTTCCTCGACGACCTCGTCCTGCTCTACCCGCTGTACGCGCTGCTCTTCGCCGACAGCGGACTGTCGCTGTGGCAGATCTCCTCGCTGTTCGCCCTCTGGTCCGTCACCGGGGTGCTCCTGGAGGTGCCCTCCGGCGCCTGGGCCGACGCCGTGTCCCGCCGCACCCTGCTCTGGCTCGGCCCGCTGCTCGGCGCGGCCGGCTTCACCCTGTGGGTGACCGTCCCCTCGTACGGGGCCTTCGCGGTCGGCTTCGTGCTGTGGGGGGCCGGCGGAGCCTTGGCCTCCGGTGCCCTGGAGGCCCTGGTCTACGACGAACTGGACCGGCACGGCGCCGCCGACCGCTACGCCCGCGTCCTGGGCCGGGCCCGAGCGGCGGGACTGCTCGGCGTGATGGCGGCGATGGCGGCCGCCGGCCCGGTGTTCGCACTCGGCGGCTACCCGGCGGTGGGCGCGGCCAGTGTCGCGGCCTGTCTGCTGGCCTCGGCGGTGGCGTGCCGGTTCCCGGACGACCGGGAGCGGGCCGCCGACGCCGAGGGCTGGGCGGCCACCCTGCGCACCGGGCTCGCCACCGTGCGCCGGGACCGCTCCCTGCGCGGGGCGCTGCTGCTGGTCCCGGCCGTGGCCTGCGTCTGGAGCGCGCTCGACGAGTACTCGCCGCTGCTGGTCCGTGAGACCGGCGTCCCGGACGGCTACGTGCCCTACGCGCTCCTGCTGATCTGGGCGGCCGTCACCGCCGTCAGCCTGCTGGCCGGCCCCGCCGAACGGCTCGGCCGGGCCGGGTTCACCCGGCTGGTCGCGGTCTCCGCGCTCGCCCTCGCCGTGGGCGCGCTGTTCCGCACCCCGGCCGGGCTGGTCCTGGTCGCCGTGGCCTTCGCCGGATTCCAGCTGGCGACCCTGCTCGCCGAGGTCCGTCTCCAGCACCGCATCGAGGAGGGCGGCCGGGCCACCCTGACCTCGGTTTCCGGCCTGGGCACGGAACTGCTGACGATCACGGTCTACGCCGCGTACGCGGCGGCCGGCGACCACGCCTCCCACGCCACGGTCTTCGCCGCCTTCGCCGTCCCCTACCTGGCCGCGGCCCTGCTCCGAGCGGCGATGCCCACGAAGCGGGCCTGACACCGGAACGGGCCCGGCGGGCGCCGGGCCCGTTCCGGCGGGGAGGTGTCGAGAGGCGCCACCGGGGACGGGCGGCGGGAGGCGTGGCGGGGGGCGCGCAATGAATCGCCGCCTTCGTGGGGCTCGACGCAACGAACTGCGCACCGGCGCGCAACGGCTCCTTCTTGTCCGGCCGAGGGCGTCGACCGTACCGTCTACAAGGCCCCCAAACCCCCCTTCAGTCCGGTGAGGAACACGCATGCGCACCGCCCTGCTCCAGAGCTCCGGCCGGCCCGGCTCGGTCGCCGAGAACCTCAAGGTGCTCGACGAGGCCGCCGGCCGTGCCGCGTCCGCGGGTGCCGGGCTGCTGATCACGCCGGAGATGTTCCTGACCGGGTACGCGATCGGCGACGACATCGCCCGGCTCGCCGAGCCCGCCGACGGCGACAGCGCGGACGCGGTCGCCGAGATCGCCTCCCGGCACGGACTCGCCGTCGCCTACGGCTACCCCGAGCGCGCCGCCGACGTGGTCCACAACTCCGCGCAGCTGATCGGCGCCGATGGAAGCCGTCTCCTGAACTACCGCAAGACCCACCTCTTCGGCTGCTTCGAGCGCGACCACTTCGTCCCGGGCGAGCAGCAGGTGGTCCAGACGGAGCTGAACGGCCTCCGCGTCGGCATCCTGATCTGCTACGACGTCGAGTTCCCGGAGAACGTCCGCGCCCACGCGCTGGCCGGCACCGACCTCCTGCTGGTGCCGACCGCGCAGATGCACCCGTTCCAGTTCGTCGCCGAGTCGATGATCCCGGTGCGCGCCTTCGAGAACCAGATGTACGTCGCCTACGTCAACCGGACCGGCCGGGAAAGGGAGTTCGAGTTCGTCGGCCTCTCCACCCTCGCCGGCCCCGACGGCGTCGCCCGCACCCGCGCCGGACGCGGTGAGGAGCTGGTGTTCGCCGACACCGACCCCGCGTTCCTCGCCGCCTCCCGCGAGGCCAACCCGTACCTGAAGGACCGCCGGCCCGGCCTCTACGGGTCCCTCGTCTGAACCTCCTCCCCCCCGCACGCAGCTTTCGCAAGGAGTCCGTACCCCATGACGTCCACCGTGCCCAACGCCGTCGAGCACGCCGACGAGCAGCAGCCGCCGATCACCATGTTCGGGCCGGACTTCCCGTACGCGTACGACGACTTCCTCGCCCACCCGGCGGGCCTCGGCCAGATACCCGCCACCGAGCACGGCACCGAGGTCGCGGTGATCGGCGGTGGCCTGTCCGGCATCGTCGCCGCGTACGAGCTGATGAAGATGGGCCTCAAGCCCGTCGTGTACGAGGCGGACCGGATCGGCGGCCGGCTGCGCACCGTCGGCTTCGACGGCCCCGGCACCGAGGGCCTGAGCGCCGAGATGGGCGCCATGCGCTTCCCGCCCTCCTCCACCGCCCTCCAGCACTACCTCGACCTGGTCGGCCTGGAGACGCGCCCCTTCCCCAACCCCCTGGCCGAGGCGACCCCTTCGACGGTCGTCGACCTCAAGGGCGAGTCCCACTACGCCGAGACCGTCGACGACCTCCCGCAGGTGTACCGGGACGTCGCCGCGGCGTGGAACAAGTGCCTCGAAGAGGGCGCGGACTTCTCCGACATGAACCGCGCGATGCGCGAGCGGGACGTGCCGCGCATCCGCGAGATCTGGGCGAAGCTCGTCGAGAAGCTCGACAACCAGACCTTCTACGGCTTCCTCTGCGACTCCGAGGCGTTCAAGTCCTTCCGGCACCGCGAGATCTTCGGCCAGGTCGGCTTCGGCACCGGCGGCTGGGACACCGACTTCCCCAACTCCATCCTGGAGATCCTCCGCGTCGTCTACACCGAGGCCGACGACCACCACCGCGGCATCGTCGGCGGCTCCCAGCAGCTGCCGCTGCGCATGTGGGAGCGCGAGCCGCAGAAGATCGTCCACTGGGCGTACGGCACCTCGCTGTCCTCCCTGCACGAGAACGGCGCCCCCCGCCCGGCCGTGACCCGGCTGACCCGCACCGCAGGCAACCGGATCACCGTGACGGACGCCGACGGCGACATCCGCACCTACCGGGCCGCGGTCTTCACCGCGCAGTCCTGGATGCTGCTGTCGAAGATCGCCTGCGACGACTCGCTCTTCCCGATCGACCACTGGACGGCGATCGAGCGCACCCACTACATGGAGTCCAGCAAGCTGTTCGTCCCGGTCGACCGGCCGTTCTGGCTGGACAAGGACGAGGAGACGGGCCGGGACGTCATGTCGATGACGCTGACGGACCGCATGACCCGCGGCACGTACCTGCTGGACGACGGCCCGGACAAGCCCGCGACGATCTGCCTGTCGTACACCTGGTGCGACGACAGCCTGAAGTGGCTGCCGCTGTCCGCGAACGAGCGGATGGAGGTCATGCTGAAGTCGCTCGGCGAGATCTATCCCAAGGTCGACATCCGCAAGCACATCATCGGCAACCCGGTGACCGTGTCCTGGGAGAACGAGCCCTACTTCATGGGCGCGTTCAAGGCCAACCTGCCCGGCCACTACCGCTACCAGCGGCGCCTGTTCACGCACTTCATGCAGGACCGGCTGCCCGAGGACAAGCGCGGCATCTTCCTCGCCGGCGACGACATCTCCTGGACGGCCGGCTGGGCCGAGGGCGCGATCCAGACCGCGCTGAACGCGGTGTGGGGCGTCATGCACCACCTCGGCGGGTCGACCGACGCGACCAACCCCGGACCGGGCGACCTGTACGACGAGATCGCGCCGGTGGAGCTGCCGGAGGACTGACCGGACCGGGTCAGCCGGGCAGCGGGGTCAGCAGCATCCGGCCCGCGAACCCGACCGCGGTGTCCAGCCGCTCGGTGAACTCCTCGGCCAGCTCGGGGAGTCGCCGCAGCGCCCACAGGGCCCGGGCCGCCGACCAGGTGGCGTCCCGGGCCCGCTCCAGGCTCCAGGCGCCGAGCAGATGGGTCAGCGGGTCGGCGATCTGCAACAGATCGGGGCCCGGCATCAGCTCCTCGCGGATGTGCTCCTCCAACGACACGAGGAGGTCGCCCACGCGATCGAACTCGTCCTCCAGCTCGGCGGGTTCGCAGCCGAGCGTACGACAGGTGTCCACGACGGCGAGCGCGAGATCGTGGCCGATGTGCGCGTTGATGCCCGCCAGCGCGAACTGAAGCGGGCGTACCCCGGGATGGCGGCGGAACTGGAACAGCGGCCGCCAGCAGGCCGGCGCGCGCCGCTCGTCCTCCGCCGCCTGAACCGCCGCGAGATAGCGCTCCGCGAACCGTACGTCCAGCGTGATCGCGGCCCGCGCGTCCGGGAATCGGCCCGCGTCGATGCACCGGTCCACCGCCTCCGTCACCGTCAGGTAGACACGGTTGAACACGGCGACCCCGTCCCGCGCCGGAAGGGCCGCGTCCAGGGCGCGCATACGCGAGACGACCGCGTCGACGGGGGTGGTGAGTTGTTCGCATTGCGCCATGGGGGCAGATTCGCAGCTTTAGGCTTTCGGGAGTGACGGCGGGCCCGACACTTCCCCAGAACGGGGGAACGCGCCCGTCGTGGGGGAGGGGGAACCGGCTCGTGGCTGTCTCACGTGCCCAGCGGCGCGCCGCACGCAGGTCCGCGCGGCGGCGGTCCACCGGGCGGGGCGCCATGGTCGTGGCCGCCTCCGTCGTGGTCGCCGTGGGCACCGCGACCGGGATGATCTCGGCCCTGGAGGACGGCACGGGCTCCGACGAGGCCCGGCCCGACACGACCCACTCGCCGTCTTTGGAGACGCTGCCCGTGGTGCCCCCGCCGTCCGCGTCCGAGTCGGCGAGCCCGTCACCCTCGGCGACGCCCACGCTCAAGAGGATGAAGGCGAGCCCGAAGCCGGCGCCCAGCAGGACCGAGCGTCAGCGGCCGACGACGCCGGCCTCCACCGCGCTGTACCGGCACCCCGACTCCCAGGTGCTGGACTGGGTCCGGGACAACGCGGGCGACCCGCGGCACGGGGTCATCCAGTCCCGGATCGCCGCGCAGCCCGCCGCGGTGTGGTTCGCCGACTTCACCCCGGACACCATCACCTCCCGGGTCCGCGCGGTGACCTCCGGCGCCGCGGCCCAGGGCCGGGTGCCGCTGGTGGTGGCCTACGCGATCCCGGACCGCGACTGCGGCGGGGCCAGCCAGGGCGGGGCGCCCGACCTCGGCGCGTACGACGACTGGATCGACCGGTTCGCGGCCGGGCTCGGCTCCGGCGAGGTCATCGTGGTGCTGGAACCCGACTCGGTCGCCCAGGCCGAGTGCCTGTCCGACGGCGAACGCGCGGCCCGTTTCGCCTCGTTGGCCCGGGCCGGCCGGGTCCTGAAGGCGGCCAACCCCGACGCCCGCGTCTACTACGACGCCGGCCACTCCGGCTGGCACGCGGCCGGGAAGCAGGCGGGCTGGCTGCGGCAGGCCGGCGCCGCCTCGGCCGCGTCCTCCGACGGGATCTTCAGCAACGTCTCCAACTTCCACACCACGGCCGACGAGATCGCCTACGACCGGCAGGTCCTCGACGCCCTCGGCGGTCCCGCCTCGCTGGGCGCCGTCATCGACACCAGCCGCAACGGCAACGGCGCCCCGGCCGACGGCGAGTGGTGCGACCCCGCGGGACGGGCGCTGGGCCGGACCCCGACCCTGAGCACCGGCGAGGCCCGGATCCACGGGTACGTGTGGGTGAAGCTGCCGGGCGAGTCCGACGGCTGCAAGGGGACGCCGGGGACGTTCTCCGCCTCGTACGCCTACGACTTGGCGTCGTCGTAGCGTGAAGTGCCCTCGTCCAGCAGGGGTTCCTGCGTCTTGAGGTGGGCCGGGGCCATGAAGCGCAGGGCGTGGTAGCCGGTGATCACGACCACCGTGCCCAGCGCGATGCCGCTCAGCTGGAAGGTGTCGGTGAACTCCATGGTGACGTTGCCGACGCCGATGATGATGCCCGCCGCGGCCGGGACCAGGTTCAGCGGATTGCGCAGGTCCACCTTGGCGTTGATCCAGATCTGCGCGCCGAGCAGGCCGATCATGCCGTACAGGATGACGGTGATGCCGCCGAGGACACCGCCGGGGATCGCGGCGACGACCGCGCCGAACTTCGGGCACAGGCCGAAGAGCAGGGCGAAGCAGGCGGCGGCCCAGTAGGCGGCCGTGGAGTAGACGCGGGTCGCCGCCATCACGCCGATGTTCTCGGAGTAGGTGGTGGTGGGCGGGCCGCCGACCGCGGTGGAGAGCATGGAGCCGACGCCGTCGGCGGAGATCGCGGTGCCGAGCTTGTCGTCCAGGTTGTCGCCGGTCATCTCGCCGACCGCCTTGACGTGTCCGGCGTTCTCGGCGACCAGGGCGATGACCACGGGCAGGGCGACGAGGATCGCCGACCACTCGAACGATGGGCCGTGGAAGGCGGGCAGACCGATCCAGTCGGCCTGCCCGACGCCGGAGAGGTCCAGCCGCCAGTGGTCGGTGACCTTGCCGCTCGCGTCGACCGAGTGGATCCGCCCGAAGATCCGGTCGAAGGCCCAGGAGATGCCGTAGCCGAAGAGCAGGCCGAGGAAGATCGCGATCCGGGACCAGAAACCGCGCAGACAGACCACGGCCAGACCGGTGAGGAGCATCACCAGCAGGGCCGTCCACTGGTCCTGCGGCCAGTAGGTGGTGGCGGTCACCGGCGCCAGGTTGAAGCCGATCAGCATCACGACGGCGCCGGTGACGATCGGCGGCATCGTCGCGTGGATGATCCGCGCCCCGAAGCGCTGGACGGCGAGTCCGACGAGGAAGAGGACCGCCGCGACGACCAGGACCGCGCCGGTGACGGTCGCGCTGGTGCCGCCCTCGGCGCGGATGACCGCCGCCACGCCCACGAACGACAGCGAGCAGCCCAGGTAGCTGGGCACGCGGCCGCGGGTGGCGAGCAGGAAGACCATGGTGGCGACGCCGGACATCATGATGGCCAGATTGGGGTCGAGGCCCATCAGCACCGGGGCCACGAACGACGCCCCGAACATCGCCACCACGTGCTGGGCGCCGAGCCCGGCCGTGCGCGGCCAGGAGAGCCGTTCGTCGGGCCGGACCACCGCTCCGGGTGCCGGCGTGCGTCCGTCGCCGTGCAGTTTCCAGCGGACGCCAAGATCCATGGTGCGGTTTCGCTTTCGCTCGTGCGAATGGGTCCGGACCATTGTCAGGGGTGAAAGGGGATGCTGAGCGTCCGCTTAGGATGGAGTGTCCTCGTTCCACCTGCCCCAGGAGCACCACCCGTGACCGCCGAAGCGCCCGCAGCCCCCGTCCTCACCCACGGCCGGCTGATACCCGTCACCGTCCACTTCGACGATCTGGACGCGCTCGGCCTGCTGCACAACGCCCGCTACCCGGTGCTGGTCGAGCGGGCCTGGACCGAGCTGTGGCACGCCCACGGCTTCCGCTTCGAGGGGGACTGGGCCGCGGCCGGCGACGCCTGCAACGCCGTCAGGGAACTGCGGATCGGCTACGAGGCGCCGGTGACCAAGCCCGGCGCGTACGCCGTCCACCTGTGGCTGGAGCGGCTCGGCACCACCGGCCTCACCTACGGCTTCCGCTTCTGCTCGGTGGACGGCGCGATGACCTACGCGCAGGGCACCCGGGTGCTGGTCCGGCTCGACTCCGCGACGCTCAGGCCGGCGCCGTGGAGCGAGGAGTTCAGGACCGTGGGCCGGGAACTGCTGCGTCCGGCCGGCTGACCACGGCCGGCTTGCGCTCGGCGGTGCGCAGCACGCCCGCGAAGGCCGCCAGACCGGTGGCCAGCAGGGTCACCAGCGCGAACGACACGACCAGGCTGGTGAGTTGGGCCAGCCCGCCGATGGCGCCGGGGGCCACCAGACCCGAGGTGTAGGTGATGGTCGCGACGCCCGCGATGGCCTGACTGGGGTTGGGGCCGCTGCGGCCCGCCGCCGCGAAGCACAGCGGCACCACGACCGCGATGCCCAGGCCCATCAGACCGAACCCGGTCATCGCCAGGGCGGGATGATCGGCCGTCACGATCAGCAGACCGCCGACGGCGGCGAGGATCCCGCCCGAACGGACCGTGCGCACGGCCCCGTAGCGGTCCACGACCTTGTCGCCCGCGATCCGGGCGACGGCCATCGTGAGCGTGAAGCCCATGGTGCAGGCGGCGGCCAGACCGGCCGAGCTGTCCAGTTCGTCGCGGAGGTAGACCGCGGACCAGTCCAGGCTCGCGCCCTCCGCGAACACCGCGCAGAAACCGACCGCGCCGATGAGCAGCGCCGAGCGGGGCGGCAGCGCGAACCGGGGCGGTGCCTCCTCGTCGTCCGCCGGCTGGAGGTCGAGCACCCAGACGCAGGCGGCCAGTCCGGCGACCGTCAGGACGGCCGCGGCCAGCGCGTGGTGCAGCCGGGCGTCGGTGCCGAGGTGCGCGGCGAAGGTGCCGCCCAGCGACCCCAGTACGGCGCCCGCGCTCCACATGCCGTGCAGTGAGGACATGATCGACCGGCCCAGCCGGTTCTCCACGTCCACCCCGAGCGCGTTCATCGCGACGTCCGCCATCCCGGCGGTCGCGCCGAAGACGAAGAGTGCCAGGCACAGGGTCGCGAGGTTGGGGGCCAGGGACGGCAGCACCAGGGCCAGCGTCCACAGCGCGAGGAGCCCGCGCAGGGCGGCTCGGGCGCCGAAGCGATGGGTGATGCCCCCCGCCAGCGGCATCGCCAGGGAAGCGCCGAGCGCGGGGAAGGCCAGCGCGAGCCCCAACTGGCCCGCGCTCACCGACGCGTGGTCCTGGATCCACGGCACCCGGGTCGCGAACGAGCCGGTCACCGCGCCGTGCACGGTGAAGACGGCGGCGACGGCGTACCGCGCCCGCTTCACCTCGCGTGGGTCGTACACCACGTCACTCATCGTCGGTCCCCTCCCTGTCCGGCTGCTGCGGGCGTAAACTATCAGGAACCTTGCCTGATAGATAGGGATCAACGATGGCCGCGCACCGCACGGGACGGCCGATCTGGAAGGATCCCGGTATGCCCGCTTCCCCCAGCACCGCCCGGGCCATCAACGACCGGCTCGCCCTGCGCCTGCTCCAGCAGGAGGGCCCGCTGACGGCGGGCCGCCTCAAGGAACTGACCGGCCTGTCCCGGCCGAGCGTCGCCGACCTCGTCGAACGCCTCACCGCCGCCGGTCTGATCGAGGTGGTGGGGGAGTCCGGCGAACAGCGCCGCGGCCCCAACGCCAAGGTCTACGGCATCGTCGCCGGCCGGGCCCATCTGGCCGCCCTCGACGTGCGCACCGAGGGCGTCTCCGTGGCCGTCTGCGACCTGGTGGGCCATGTGCTGGCCGAGGCGTCGGCGCCGATCGACGGCGGCGTGGGCACGGGTCCCGCGGTGGAACAGGCGGTGGCGCTGGTGGAGCGGGCGGTGAAGGAGGCGGGCGTCGACCGGCCGCACACCGTCGGCATCGGCGCCCCCGGCCTGATCGACCCGGCGACCGGCGAACTGCGCCGGACCTCGGGACTGCCCGAGTGGCACCGGCGTCTGGTCGCTGCCCTCCAGGAGCGGCTCGCGCCCGCCCGGGTCAGCGTGGAGAACGAGACCAACCTGGCGGCGCTGGCGGAACAGCGCGTCGGCGCGGCCCGCGACCGGGACACCTTCGTGCTGCTCTGGCTCGGCATGGGCGTGGGCGCGGCGGTCGTCCTGGACGGCGCCCTGCGCCGGGGTGCCTCGGGCGGCACCGGTGAGATCGGCTTCCTGCCGGTACCGGGGACGACGGGACTGCCCTCGGCGACGGACTGCGCCGGCGGCTTCCACTCCCTGGCGGGGGAGGGGGCGGTGACCGCGCTGGCCGCGGAGCACGGGGTGACGGCGGCGGCCGTGACGGGCGAGGCACCGGGGGCGGCCCTGGTCCGTGCGGCGGCGGCCGATCCGGGCCTCCCGCACCACGCCCGCTTCCTCGACACCCTCGCCGACCGTGTCGCCCTCGGCTCAGCGGCCGTCATCGCGGTGCTGGACCCGGGCTGCGTGGTTCTCGGCGGCGAGACCGGCCGCGCGGGCGGACCGGAGCTCGCCGCGCGCGTCCAGGAGCGCCTGGCCCGGATGTCACCGCTGCCCACGGAGGTACGGGCGGCCGCCCTGGGCGGGGAGGCGGTCCTGCGCGGAGCCCTGCTGACCGCCCGGGACCGTGCCCAGGACGAACTCTTCGCACCCCCACCGCGCTGAGCCCCGGACGCGACGAAGCGGCCCGCTCCCCGTGAGCGGGCCGCCGCGCCGCGCGGTCCCCTCGTCCGCGGTGCCGTGGGTCAGGTCCGGCATTCCGGGTCCGGACGTGGGGAGTTGAGAGGCCCGGCGGCGGGCAAGGGCCGTCGTCACCGCCGCCGGACCGGTCCTGGCCGGAGGGTCAGCAGGCTCCCAGGTCCTGCCACACCCCCCATTCACCGGTGGTCCCGGGCTCCTCGCCCTTCGTCCACCACTTCGACTTCCACGTGTGTCCCTTGTGGGAGACCTGGGTGCCGCCGCCGTACTCCGTGGCGGTGTTCCACGCCGGCGCGGTGCAGGCACCGGACGTCGGGGTCGGCGTCGGGGTCGGCGAGCCGGTCGGGTCCGGGGTGGGTGTGCCGCCCGTGCCCGGTTCCACCAGCGTGGTGCCGCGCGCCAGGTTCCCGGCGAGGGCGTACGTGGTGCCGCTGATCGTCACCGTCCAGTTCCACGGCGTGGACACCGGCAGGTAGTAGTTGAAGGAGAGATCCACCGACGCGCCCGGCGCCAGCGACTGCCAGGCCGGCAGCTTCAGCGAGACCCGGTGGAAGTCGCCCTTCAGCCCGCCCACGTTGGAGCCGGTGTGGTCGCTGCTGATCACCTTCGCGCCGAAGCCCGACTGGTCGGAGGCGTTGGCCGGGGCCGCGGTGGAGTAGTCGAACTGGAACTCCGTGCCGCCCGGCAGGGCCGTCTTCGTGTTGTTGGTGATCTTCACCTTGGGCGTGATCGGGTAGTTGGAGTCGCCGAGCTTGAAGTCGCCGAACTCCACGCCGATGTCGACGGCCTGCGTGGGCATCGCCTTGTTGGAGACCTTCGCGCCGTACGGGGCGGCCGACTTGAACTTGTCGTACATCGCGGTGGTCAGCGTCGAGCCCGGCTCGTACTGGCCCTTCGCCGCGTTCCAGTCGTAGTCGCCGGCCATCTCCCACACCATGGTGCCGCCGATGCCGTTCGCCACCACGTAGTCGGCCTTGGCCTTCACCGACTGCTCGTCCTCGGTGGACAGGAACACCTTCTTCTCGGCGTTCCACAGCCACGGCGCGACCAGGGTCGAGTCGTACTTGCGGGCGTAGGTGCCGGTCAGCCTGGTGTCGGAGGGGAAGCCGTACTGGGTGACGTAGTCGCCGACGACCCCCTTCTCCAGGTTCTTGGCGTGCCACATCGGGTTCGAACCCGCGGGCGACTCCTTGCCGTTGGTGTCCTTGTCGTGCCAGAGGTTGTCGATGCCGCTGGCGCCGTCACCGCACTTGGTCAGCCCGGACCCGGCCGGGCAGTTCGTGGCGACCGCCTTGCCCCACAGCCCGTCGGTCCCGCCCGTGACGTTCTTGAACCCCCGGGTGTAGTACGGGAGTCCGATGTTGATCCGCCCGGCCGGCATCGACCCGCGGAAGTAGTGGTACGCCCAGTCCGTGTTCAGGTAGCCGATGCCGCCGTACTGGGAGGCCCCGTACACGCCCGCGGCCGCCAGCTCGGCGTCCTTGCCGTCGTCGAAGAGCGAGGCGTTCGGGCCCACGTACTCGTTCCAGGCGCCGTGCAGGTCGTAGGACATGATGTTGACGTAGTCCAGGTACTTCTGGACCTGGAAGGTCTCCATGCCGCGCAGCAGGTAGCCGGAGGAGGGCGCCGCCACCGTGAGGAGGTAGTGCTTGCCGTCGGCCGCGCCCGCCCGGTCGAGCTTCTCGCGCAGCGTCTTCATCAGGGCCGCGTAGCCCTTGACCAGCCCCGCCCGGCGGCCGTTGGAGACCGACCAGTCCAGCGGGTTGCCCGCGTCCTTCATCGTCGTCGGGTACTCGTAGTCGATGTCGACGCCGTTGAAGCCGTACTTCCTGATGAAGTCGACCGAGGACTGCGCGAAGGTGTCGATGCCCGCCTGGTTCACCGAGCCGTCGGCGTTGGTGGCCATCGAGTAGAAGCCGCCCGAGTCCACCCGGGTGCCGTCGTCCGCGAAGTAGCCGCCGGTCTCCGCCCAGCCGCCCACGGAGATCAGCGTCTTGACGTCCGGGTGCTGCTTCTTGAACTTGTTGAGCAGGTTGAAGTGGCCCTTGTAGGTGAAGCCCGGGTCCATCTCGGCGCCCGCCACGCCCGGCCAGGTCATCCCGGTCGCCGCGTTGGTGGCGCCGTCCGAGCCCACGGAGATCTTGTTCGCTCCGTCGACGTGTGCGAAGGCGTAGTTGATGTGGGTGATCTTGTCCCACGGGATGTCGGAGGCGAGGTAGGCGGGGGTGCCGTCCTTGCCGGTGCGCCAGCCGGTGAAGTAGCCGATCACCCGGCGCTGGTGGTCGGCGCCCATCTTCTCCCGGCCCTCGGCGTCGTACACCGAGCAGTACGGGACGTCCACGCCGGGCGTCTTGTACAGCCCGTCGGGGCGACAGGACTCCTGGTCGGCGGCGTGCGAGACGGTGGCCGGGAGGCCGGCGAGCACGAGGCCGGCGATGGCCGCGGCGCTCGCGAGCAGGGCGGGTCTCGCTCGGTTGCGTGACAGCAAGTCGGTTCCTCTCCACGGAAGTTGGCCAGACAGTAAGGAGGACTAGACCAATGCGTCAATAGGTATGGACCAATTAGGGGTCGAAGAAGTCCAGCCGGACGCCCTGTGAGCCACCCCACAGCGGTCACCCGCATGGACGCCCACCGGGCGTGGCACACTGGCCCTGTACCAGAAGCAGCGCACTCCGGGGTCGGTGAAAGTCCGAACCGGCGGTTACAGTCCGCGACCCGGTCGCCTCCAGCGGCCGGTTGACCAGGTGAAATTCCTGGACCGACGGTTAAAGTCCGGATGGGAGGCAGTGCGCGGCGGGCGGGCATTCGTGCGCGCCGCCGACTTGAGCTCGTCCCCTCGGGGCGGGTCTTTCCGGCGTCGCTCCCGGTGTCGTCGTCCGTACGTTCTGTCGCCTTCGACAGTGCCCCGGAGTCCGTGCCCCCATGAGGCAGGAGGACCCGGGACGTGTTCACCGGAATCGTCGAAGAGCTGGGCGAGATCACCGCGGTCGAGAACCTCGGCGACGCCTGTCGTTTCCGTCTGCGCGGTCCCGTGGTCACCGAGGGCGCCAAACACGGTGACTCCATCGCGGTCAACGGTGTCTGCCTCACGGTCGTCGACCACGAGGGCGACGAGTTCACCGCCGACGTCATGGCCGAGACCCTCGACCGCTCCAGCCTCGGCGCCCTCGGCGTCGGCTCCCGGGTCAACCTGGAGCGGCCCACCGCGGTCGGCGCGCGCCTCGGCGGGCACATCGTGCAGGGCCACGTCGACGGCACCGGCGCGGTACTGGAGCGCAAGCCCTCGGAGCACTGGGAGATCGTCAAGGTCTCGCTCCCCGCCGACCTCTCCCGCTACGTCGTGGAGAAGGGCTCCATCACCGTCGACGGCATCAGCCTGACCGTCGTCGACGCCGGCCCCGACTACTTCACCGTCAGCCTCATCCCCACCACCCTCGCCCTGACCACGCTCGGCCTCAAGCAGCCCGGCGACCCGGTCAACCTGGAAGTGGACGTCGTCGCCAAGTACGTCGAGAGGCTCCTCGCGGACCGGGGGCGGCAGGCGTGAACTCGCTCAACTCCGAGGCCTTCGTCCTGTTCGGCCAGCACATCATCTGGTCGGACATGGTCGGCAACACCCTGGGCCTCACCGCCCTCGCGCTCGGCTTCCGGCGCTCGCTGTGGACCTGGCCCGTGCAGTTCCTCTCCGGCCTCGTCCTCTTCGGCGCCTTCTACGGCCACCTGACCGGCAGCGCCGGCAAGCAGGCCGTCGTCATGGCCGTCGCGCTGTACGGCTGGTGGCAGTGGAACCGCGGCACCGACCGGGACCGCGACGGCAGGATCTCGGTGCGGTTCGCCACCTGGACCGAGCGCGCCGCCATGGCCGCCCTCGCCGCCGTCGGCACCGTCGCCGTGGCGCTGCTGTTCAAGGCGTACCCGAGCCTGTCCTGGGACCCTTGGCCGGACGCCTACATCTTCGTCGGCACGATCGTCGCCATGTACGCCCAGGCCCGCGGCATGGTCGAGTTCTGGTTCGCCTGGCTCCTCGTCGACCTGGTCGGCGTCCCGCTGAACTTCGCGAACGGCTACGCCTTCTCCGGCTTCGTCTACGTCATCTACGGCGCGCTCGTCCTGTGGGGCATGCGCGACTGGTGGCTGCGTTCCCGCAGGGACACGCGGCCCGTTCCGGAAGGAGCACCCGCATGAGCAGGGTTCCCGTCCTGTACAGCACCGACAACATCGAGGACTGGTCGCTCGACCCGGTCGAGCAGGCCGTGGCCGACATCGCCGCGGGCCGCCCGGTCGTGGTCGTCGACGACGAGAACCGGGAGAACGAGGGCGACCTCGTCATCGCCGCCGAGAAGGCGACCCCCGAGATCATCGCCTTCATGATGAGCGAGTGCCGCGGCATGATCTGCGCCCCCATGGAGGGCGAGGACCTGGACCGGCTCGACCTCCCGCTGATGGTGGAGAACAACACCGAGTCCATGCGGACCGCGTTCACCGTCACCGTCGACGCCTCCGCAGCCCACGGCGTGACCACCGGCATCTCCGCCTCCGACCGCGCCACCACGCTCCGGCTGCTGGCGAGCGGCGACGCCGTGCCCGGCGACTTCGTCCGCCCCGGCCACATCTTCCCGCTGCGCGCCCGGCCCGGCGGCGTCCTGGTCCGCGACGGCCACACCGAGGCCGCCGTCGACCTCGCCCGCCTCGCGGGCCTGCGCCCGGCCGGCGCCATCGTCGAGATCGCCGGCGAGGACGGCCGGATGCTCCGGCTGCCCGAGCTGATCCCGTTCGCCCGCAAGCACGGCCTGACGATCATCTCCATCGAGGACCTGATCGCCTACCGCCGCTCCGCCGAGCCCACCGTCCGCCGCGAGGCCGAGGTCCACCTGCCGACCTCGCACGGCACCTTCACCGCCTACGGCTACCGCTCCACCGTCGACGGCGTCGAGCACGTCGCCCTGGTCCACGGCGAGATCGGCGACGGCAGGGACGTCGTGGTCCGCGTCCACTCCGAGTGCCTGACCGGCGATGTCTTCGGCTCCGCGCGCTGCGACTGCGGACCCCAGCTGGACGCCGCGCTCGACCGCGTCCAGGACGAGGGCCGCGGCGTCGTGGTCTACCTGCGCGGCCACGAGGGCCGCGGAATCGGCCTGCTCTCGAAGCTGCGCGCCTACGAGCTCCAGGAGCGCGGCCGCGACACCCTGGACGCCAACCTGGAGCTCGGCCTGCCGGCCGACGCCCGGGACTACGCGGCCGGCGCCCAGATCCTCAAGGACCTCGGGGTCACCAGCGTCCGCCTGCTGACCAACAACCCCGACAAGTCCGACGCGCTCGTGCGGCACGGCGTCGAGGTCACCGAACGCGAACCGATGCCCGTCACCGCGGGCGAGCACAACCTCCGGTACCTGCGCACCAAGCGGGACCGCATGGGACACGACCTGCCCTGGCTGGAGGCGGCCCCCGTCTCCGCCTGCGGCAACCAGTAGCGAGAAAGCACACAAGGAGAGACGTGAGCGGCAAGGGTGCACCGGAACTGTCCGTACAGCGCGTGGACGACCTGCGGGTCGCCGTCATCGCGGCGCAGTGGCACGAGAAGGTGATGGACGGCCTGGTGGACGGCGCCCTGCGCGCCCTGCACGACCTCGGGATCGACGAGCCGACCCTGCTCAGGGTCCCGGGCAGCTGGGAACTGCCGGTCGTCGCCAAGGTCCTCGCGGGCCGAGGCTACGACGCGGTGGTCGCCCTCGGTGTCGTCATCCGCGGCGGCACCCCGCACTTCGAGTACGTGTGCCAGGGCGTCACCCAGGGCCTGACCCAGGTCTCCGTGGAGACCGGCGTCCCCATCGGCTTCGGTGTCCTCACCTGCGACACCGAGGAGCAGGCCCTGGACCGGGCCGGGCTGCCCGGCTCCAACGAGGACAAGGGCCACGAGGCGGTGACCGCCGCGGTCGCCACCGCGGCCACCCTGCGTTCAGTATCCGAACCCTGGCACTGACGAACCGGGTGTGTGGCATAGGCTGAGCGTCACCATGTCCAAGAAGACGTTCGAGGAGCTCTTCGCCGAGCTCCAGCACAAGGCCGCCACCGGCGACCCCGCCACCTCCCGCACCGCCGAACTGGTCGGGAAGGGCGTCCACGCCATCGGCAAGAAGGTCGTGGAAGAGGCCGCCGAGGTCTGGATGGCCGCCGAGTACGAGGGCAAGGACGCGGCAGCGGAGGAGATCTCCCAGCTGCTCTATCACGTCCAGGTGATGATGGTCGCCCGGGGGATCTCCCTCGACGACGTCTACGCCCACCTCTGAGCCACCGCCGCACACCCGCCCACCCCACACGCAAAGGAAGCCGACCTCATGCTGCGCATCGCCGTCCCCAACAAGGGTTCCCTCTCAGGCCCTGCGGCGGACATGCTGCATGAGGCCGGCTACCAGCAGCGCCGGGAATCCAAGGAACTGCGGATCGTCGACCCGGAGAACGAGGTCGAGTTCTTCTACCTCCGCCCCCGCGACATCGCGATCTACGTCTCCTCCGGCCGCCTGGACATCGGCATCACCGGCCGCGACCTGCTGATCGACTCCGCGGCCGACTCCGAGGTCATCCTCCCGCTCGGCTTCGCCCGCTCCACCTTCCGCTTCGCCGCCAAGCCCGGCACCGCGAACGGCATCGAGGACCTCAAGGGCAAGACGGTCGCCACCTCCTACGAGGGCATCGTCGAGGGCCACCTCGCCGACAACGGCATCGACGCCTCCGTCGTCCACCTCGACGGCGCCGTCGAGACGGCCATCGAACTGGGCGTCGCCGAGGTCATCGCCGACGTCGTCGAGACCGGCACCTCGCTGCGCAACGCGGGCCTGGAGGTCTTCGGCGAGCCGATCATGAAGTCCGAGGCCGTCGTCATCCGCCGCACCGGAGCCGACGCCGAGGACCCCAAGGTCCAGCAGTTCCTGCGCCGCCTCCAGGGCGTCCTGGTGGCCCGGACGTACGTGATGATGGACTACGACTGCCGGGTCGAGCAGCTGGAGAAAGCCGTCGCCCTCACCCCCGGCCTGGAGTCCCCGACCGTGTCCCCGCTGCACAACGAGGGCTGGGTCGCCGTCCGCGCGATGGTCCCGTCCAAGGAGGCCCAGCGGATCATGGACGACCTGTACGACATCGGCGCCCGGGCCATCCTCACGACGGCCATCCACGCCTGCCGCCTCTGAGAGCCCCGCCATGTCCGAACTGCCCGCACTGCCCGTCACCTTCCGACCGGGCCGCACCCGTGCCGTCCTGCTCACCGCCGGTGCCACGATCTTCGTGGTCATCACGGCCGTCGCCCTCCTGCTGGAGAAGCTCGGCCCGGGGGAGCGCCTCAGCTTCGTCCTCACCGGGGCGCTGATGTTCGGCGTCCTGGCGATGCTGGCCCGGGTCAAGGTCGTCGCCGACGACTCCGGGGTCACGGTCGTCAACATCGCGAGCCGGCGCCGGCTGGACTGGGCCGAGATCCTCCGGGTCAACCTGCGCCCCGGCGACCCCTGGGTCTTCCTCGACCTCAGCGACGGCACCAGCCTGCCCGCGCTCGGCATCCAGCCCGGCATCGCCAAGCAGCGCGCCATCGAGGACGCGCGGACCCTGCGCGCCCTCGCCGAGGCCCGCTCGATCCGCGACTCCGGCGAACACCGGGCCTGAGTGAGGGCGCTCACCCTGCCGCACGGGCCCGGGTCTTGATTAATCTGTTGGCGGAGGCGTTTTCACGACGCCTCCGCCGCTGATGTTCCCCCCGGTCCTCAGAGGCCCCCTGCTACCCGAGGAGTGACTCCCTCCAGCGATGGACGGATCGTCCTGTAGTACCTGCGCCGCCCCCTCCCGACATATCGAGGCGGCGGCATGACCATCCCCCTGCTGCTGCTCGCAGCCGCGTTCCTGCTGATCCTCGCCAACGGCTTCTTCGTCGCCGCCGAGTTCGGCCTGGTGACGGTCGACCGGCCCGAGGCCGAGAAGGCCGCCGCCGAGGGCGACCGCCGGGCCCGTACGGTCGTGGAGTCCCTGAAGGAACTCTCCTTCCAGCTCTCCGGCACCCAGCTCGGCATCACCATCACCTCCCTCGTGGTCGGCATGCTCGCCGAACCCGCCCTCGCGGCGCTGCTGAGCGGCCCGATCACCGCGCTGGGCATCCCCGAGGGAGCCGTCTCCGGGGTCGCCGTGATCGTCGGCATGCTCATGGCGTCAGCCGTGCAGATGGTGATCGGTGAACTGGTGCCCAAGAACTGGGCGGTCTCCCGGCCGCTCCAGGTGGCACGGTTCGTCGCCGGACCCCAGCACCTCTTCGCCCGGATCCTCCGGCCCGTCATCGCGGCCCTCAACGCCGTCGCCAACCGGATGGTGCGCGCGCTCGGCATCGAGCCCACCGAGGAGCTGGCCTCCGCCCGCACCCCCGGCGAACTCGTCTCCCTGGCCCGCCACTCCGCGCGGGCCGGCACCCTGGAGCAGGACACCGCAGACCTGTTCGTGCGGACCCTGTCGCTCGGCGAGCTGACCGCGCAGCACGTGATGACCCCGCGGGTGCGGGTCAGCGCGCTCCAGTCCTCGGCGACCGCCGAGGACGTCGTCAACCTGACCCGCGCCACCGGCCTGTCCCGCTTCCCCGTCTACCGGGACCGGATCGACGAGGTCGTCGGCATGGTCCACCTCAAGGACGCCCTCGCCGTCCCCGCGCCGGACCGGCTGCGCACCTCCGTCGACCGGATCGCCCGGCCGGCCCTGCTGGTCCCCGAGACCCTGCCGGTCCGGCCGCTGCTGGCCCGGCTGCGCAGCGAACAGCCCATCGCGGTCGTCGTCGACGAGTACGGCGGCACCGCCGGTGTGGTCACCCTGGAGGACATCGTCGAGGAGATCGTCGGCGAGGTCCGCGACGAGCACGACGGCCAGGACCTCCCCGAACTCGCCTCCGCCCCGGCGGAGGACGGCAGGCCCGCCTGGGACGCCGACGGCAGCTGCCGGGTCGACGTCCTCAGGCGCATAGGACTCGACGTGCCCGAGGGCCCGTACGAGACCGTCGCCGGACTGGTCGCCGACCTGCTCGGCCGGATCCCGGTCCCCGGCGACCGGGCCGAACTGCCCGGCTGGCGGCTGTCGGTGCGCCAGGTCGGCCACTACCGCGCCGAGCGGGTCCGCCTGGTGCGGACCGCCCCCGTGCCGGAGGCCGTCCGATGAGCCTCGTCCAACTGCTCTTCGCCGGCCTGCTCGTACTGGCCAACGGATTCTTCGTCGGCGCCGAGTTCGCCCTGGTCTCGGTCCGCCGCAGCCAGATCGAACCGCTCGGCACCGCCCGCGCCCGGCAGGTCCTGTACGGCCTGGAGCACCTGCCGCAGATGATGGCCGCCGCCCAGTTCGGCATCACGATCTGCTCGCTGACCCTGGGAGCGGTGGCCGAACCGACCGTGGCGCACCTGCTGGAGCCCCTCTTCGAGTGGATCCACCTGCCCCACGCGATGATCCATCCGCTGGGGTACGTCATCGCCCTCGCGACCGTCGTCTTCTTCCACCTCGTCATCGGCGAGATGGTCCCGAAGAACCTCGCGATGGCCGCGCCCGAGAAGGCGGCCCTGTGGCTCAGCCCGGGTCTGGTCGCCTTCGCCCGGCTGTGCCGGCCGATCACCGTGGCCCTCGGCGCCTGCGCCCAGGGCATCCTGCGGCTGTTCCGGGTCGAGCCCAAGGACGAGGTCGAGGCGGTGTTCACCAGCGAGCAGCTCAACCGGCTGGTGGAGGACGCCGGTCAGGCGGGCCTGCTGGACCCGGAGGAGCAGGAGCGCCTGGAGGACGCCCTGGAGCTGGGCTCCCGGACGGTGACGGACGTCCTGCTGGGCCGGGAGTCACTGGTGACGGTCCCGCCGTCGGTGACACCGGGCCGGATCGTCGAGCTGACCGCCCGCACCGGCTACTCCCGCTTCCCGGTGGTGGCCGAGACGGGCGCCTTCATGGGCTACCTGCACGTCAAGGACGTACTGGACCTGGAGGACTCGGAGCGGGCGGTGCCCCAGCAGGTCTGGCGCCCCATGACGACACTGCGGCCGGAACTCCCGCTGGACGACGCCCTCACGGTGATGCGGCGGGCGGCCACGCATCTGGCCCAGGTCGCGGACGCCTCGGGCAAGGTCCTGGGCCTGGTCGCCCTGGAGGACGTACTGGAACACCTGGTCGGCGAGGTAACGGACCCGGCCCACCGATCCCTGCCCCAACAGGCCCTGGCCAGCTGACCAACAGCCCCCGCGCCCCCACCAGGGGCGCGGGGACCCGCACCTGCCCAACACGGGTATCGACCACCCCCTGAGGGGCGCGGGGAACCGCGCGCCAAGCCACGACCCACCCGCACCTGCCCAACACGGGTATCGACCACCCCCTCAGGGGCGCGGGGAACCGCGCGCCAAGCCACGACCCACCCGCACCTGCCCAACACGGGTATCGACCACCCCCTGAGGGGCGCGGGGAACCGCGCGCCAAGCCACGACCCACCCGCAGCCGCCGCACAACGACAACCCCACCCCAGGAGGCGGCCCTACACCCCAGGAGGATCCTGGGGCCCCCGCCCCGACAGAACCTCCCCGTACGCCTGCATCAGATCCGGCAACCGCAAGGTCGACAAGTCGTCCCGGGTCAACACCCCCGGGTATGTCGACAACCGCAGATCCCGGTACGCGCAGCTCTTCTCGTACAGCGTCCGCAGGAACCGCCCGTTGCCCAGCTCGTCGATCCACCCCTGGTCCACCACGTGCCCGGCGATGGAGCGCAGCTCGTCCAGCGCCTCCTCGTCCCACACGTCGCCGTTCTCCCCGGCGAGCACCTCACCGATGGAGGTGAGTTCCAGCGGCCGGTAGGAGGGGAAGTCCACCCGGGTCGTGAAGCGGGAGGACAGCCCCGGGTTGGCGGCCAGCAGCCGGTCCATGCCCTCCGGGTAGCCGGCCAGGATCACCACGAGATGGTCCCGGTTGTCCTCCGCCCGCTTCAGCAGGACCTGGAGCGCCTCGTCCCCGTACGCGTCGCCCTTGCCGTACCCGGAGTTGGACAGCGCGTACGCCTCGTCGACGAAGAGCACGCCGCCGAGCGCCGAGTCGATCAGTTCGTTGGCCTTCACGGCCGTCTGCCCGAGGTACTCGCCGACCAGGTCAGCCCGCTGGGCCTCGACCAGATGGTCACCGCCGAGCAGTCCGAGGGCGTAGAACACCCGCCCCAGGATGCGCGCGACCGTGGTCTTCCCGGTGCCCGAGGGGCCGGAGAAGACGAAGTGCCGTTTGGGCGGCTGCACCGGAAGGCCCTGCCCGGCCCGCAGCCGGGCCATGTTCAGCTGCGCCGACAGCGCCTTGACCTGGCGTTTGACCGGCTCCAGGCCGACCATGCGCTCCAGTTCGGCGAGCGCCTCCTCCAGCAGCCCGGGATCGGTGGGCCCCGCCGGCGGCGGCTGCCCGGGAAGCCCGGCCCGCTCCCGCACCCCCGGCTCCGGCACCGGCGGCAGGGGCCCCGACGCCACCGGATCGAGCCCCGAGAGCTTCAGGTCGCGCCCCTCGAAGAGCGGGTCGAGGGTGTCGGGGCCGTCGACGGAGTCCTGCCCGAAGCCGGCGAGCGCGATCGGCGCGAGATCACCCGCCTCGTCGAAGCCGTCGCCCTCGGCGATGGCCGCGAGCCGCGCCGAGGTGTCCATGAAGGCGGCGTCCACCCGGTGCACGGCCCGGTACAGGGGGAGCGCGGCCGCCGAGCGGCCGGTTCCCTCGTGGGCCCGCGCCAGCCAGTAGCGCAGCTCCTTGCGCTGCGGCTGCTCGCTGCGGCAGCGCATCAGGGCCGCGGAGAGCAGCGGCTCGGCCTGGCCGTACATCTCCAGGCGGACCCGGGCCATGCCGCCGAACAGGCCCGCCTCGATGCCGAGCATGGGGTCGTCGATCAACGGGTCGGTGTGCCGGACGAGTTGTTCCCAGTCCTTGACCAGGTAGGCCCGGCAGGCGTGCAGGAAGCGGACCTGGGCGTCGGTGTCCACCGGCGGCAGGCCGGCGAGGGCCCGGTCCAGCTCCGGTACGTGCCGGCCGTCCAGCCAGTGCGAGGCGTGCGCGAGCAGCAGATCGCGCGGGCTCTCCAGCACCGGCTGCACCCACCAGCCCAGCCAGTACCAGGAGTTGAGGGTCCGCCGGTGCCGGGTGCGTTGTTCGCCGAAGCGGTCCCGGTGCCGGAACATCCGCAGCAGCGCGGTCGTCGTGTCGACGCGCAGCGCGTGCAGCCCGAGCCAGCCGTCGGCCATGCCGGGATCCAGCCGCACCGCGGTGCGGAACTCCTCCTCGGCCTGCGGATAGGCGCCCATCGTGTAGGCGTCCACGCCTCGCAGCCAGGCGAGGTCGGCCGGGGCCTCGGGGCCCCGCGTGCCGAAGTCCATCACGTCCCCCACGAACCGTGCCCCCGTCGGTCGGTCACCGGGCCGTGGTCCGTCTGCCGCCGGAGTCGAACCGCCGTACCGCGGACCGGAGTTGCAGCGGTGCGCGGAGCCCGGATCCCAGGTCGCACCTAGGGCATCGTACCTGCGGTGGTGTCGCCCGCCCCAGGGTGCGGCACGAGCCCGTTCGGCGAGGTGGGAGCAGAGGGGGCGCACGGTTAGGTGACCGAGGGTGAGCGAATCGTGCCTCGGTGCGGCCGAACTTCGGGGGAGGGCAGAACGAAGCCCCCGATCACGGGGGAACAACCGGGGGCTTCGCGTCTTGGGGGCGGTCCCGAACGGGCCGCACATCCAGAACGTAAGACCTGTACGGCCTTTGGGTCAAGCGGAGTTGGGGCAGTCCGGGAAGTTCCCGCGAGAGGATCTTCACGAGTTCACCACACAGCGGACGGTCCGTCACTCAACGTGAGGAGACGGTTCGTCTCCCGCGTCCCGGCAGGCCCGGGACGCAGCTCGTATCCCTCCCCGCGCTGCCGTACCAGCACCTCGGAGTGGGGGCGCGAGGGGTCCGCCGCGAAGTGCCGCTGCTCCGCCCCGACCCAGCCGTCCCAGAACTCCCGCTGCTCGTCCCCGTCCCTCGACCGACCGCGCGCCCAGGACTCGGCCCGCGGCAGGTCCATCCAGAACAGCAGGGCCAGATGCGGCCGCAGCGCGCGCCGCCCGGCGCCGACCCCTTCGACCAGGACGACGGGGCGGGGCTCCAGGGCGACGGGCGGTCCGAAGCGGCGGGCCCGCCAGTCGTAGGGGGCGTAGTGCGCGGTGGTTCCGCGGGAGAGGGGGGTGATCACCTGCGTCAGCAGTCGGCCGGTCCAGTCGAACAGCTCCTCGTGGCTGGCGATGTCGTCCAGCCGCAGGACCGGCGCCCCGTCCAGCGCGGTGGCCAGCCGGGCGGCGAACGTGGACTTCCCGGATCCCGCGTGTCCGTCGATCCCGATCAGTCGGACCGGGCCGCAGGATGCGGGAAGGCGGTTCAGGCGCGAGGCGAGGTCGTGGATGACGGTTCCCGGGAGTGAGTCGTGGGTGCGCCGGGGGTCCGGTGGCGCACCGGAAGTCTAGTGACGCGGCGACCCGGGGATGCCAGTGGTCCAGTCCAATATTCCTGGGCGCGGCATGCCCCGAAGTGCTGGCAGGAGGCGCCCCCTGCGTTCATAGTTGGCGCACACACCAAGCACTGGACCTGCCCCGACTCGGACACCTGGGGGTCTTCCGCCCATGAGCAGAGCCGAACAGCCGTCCCGCAGAACCGTCCTGACCGCCGCGGTCGCCGCGGCCGTGGCCGGAGGCGCCGGCGCGGTCCCGGCCGTCGCCGCTCCGGCGGGCGGCGCCGGCCGACCCGGGCACGGCCCGGCCCGGCCGATCGACAACCGATCCTGGACGACGTACACCGACTGGCGTTCGGGCACCGCGAAGGGCACCCGCGCCGTCGCGGGCGCCCGCCCCGGCCTGGTGATCGCCGCCCCGGCCGGCGTGGCCGACTACACCGACCCGCACACCGGCACCACCGGAGCCTGGGAGTACGCCACCTGGACCTCCCCGGTCCACCGGCTCCGGGTGCCCGCCACCGAGGCCATCGCGTCCTGGAACGCGGACACCCCGGCCGGGACCTGGATCCAGGTCGAGCTGAGGGGCACCTACTCCGACGGCACCGACACCCCCTGGTACGTCATGGGCCGCTGGGCCGCGGGCGACCAGGACATCCGGCGGACCTCGGTCGACGACCAGACCGACGACAAGAGCACGATCTGGACCGACACCTTCTCCATCGACGACCCGGCGACGGGACTGCGCCTGAACTCCTACCGGTTGCGGCTGACCCTCTACCGCGAGCCGGGCACCAGGCTGACCCCCACCGTGTGGCGGCTCGGCGCCATGGGCTCCGACGTCCCGGACCGCTTCACCGTCCCGGCCTCCACGCCCGGTCTCGCCCAGGAACTCGCGGTCCCGCGCTACTCGCAGGAGATCCACGCGGGCCAGTACCCCGAGTACGACAACGGCGGTGAGGCCTGGTGCAGCCCCACCTCCTCGCAGATGATCATCGAGTACTGGGGCGGCCGGCTCACCGAGGACCAGCTGGCCTGGGTCGACCCGTCGTACGCCGACCCCCAGGTGTGCCACGCGGCCCGGTTCACCTTCGACTACCAGTACGAGGGCTGCGGCAACTGGCCGTTCAACGCGGCCTACGCGGCCACCTTCGACGACCTCCAGGGCGTGGTCACCCGGATCGGTTCGCTGACCGAACTGGAGACGCTGATCGCGGCCGGCATCCCGGCCATAACGTCCCAGTCCTTCCTCAAGGAGGAGCTGACGGGGGCCGGCTACGGCACGTCCGGCCATCTGATGACCGTCATCGGCTTCACGGCCCAGGGCGACGTGATCGCCAACGACCCCGCCTCGCCGAGCAATGACGCGGTGCGGCGGGTGTACCTCAGGCGCGAGTTCGAGAACATCTGGCTGAGGACCAAGCGGTACAACGCGAGCGGCCGGGTCGTCTCGGGCACCGGAGGCGTCTGCTACCTCTACTTCCCGGCCCGCCCGTCGGTGCGCCAGCGACTCGCACTGGCGAGCGTCGGAATCCGCTGACCCCCGGGTGGGGCCCTCCCGCCTCCCTGGAGGACCCCACCCGCGACTGCGTCTTCCGGCGCGCGTCACGCCCGGAAGACGTGGAAGCCGGCGAGGCAGATCTTCTTCCGGTCGTACTCGCTGACCGCTGCGGCGTGGGCGCGCTGTTGCTGCTGCATCACGGCACCCCACACCAGGCCGCACACCACGACGAGCAGCCCGGCCAGGACTCCGCCCGACACGGTCATCGCGACGCCGACCACCACCGCGGCCAACGCCATCCAGAGCCGCACGCCCTCAGCGTCGGGCGGCTTGAACGAGCCCCGGTGCGGGGACTCCGCGGGCAGGGACTCGTACCAGCCGCGGAGATGCTGCACGTTCATCGACTGGCAGGTTGGACACACCATGCCAAACCCCTTACTCCACTCGGCACTTGGCCGAAGGTTCGGGTCCGCGGTACGGGTCCGGCAAGCCACCCGCCCGGTGTGTGATCGACCTCACTGAATGCGGGCAACACGGGCACCGGTCGGCACGCGCGCAACGCTCGCGCAGCCGGTCGGTCACACGGGCGGACGCCATGGACGGGGCTCGTCGGCTGTGAGCAAGGTCTCGGCGGTGGGAGGGCCTTTCGGTGGCAAGGTGGACGGATGAGTACGAATGCAACCACCGCCGCCCGGGTCCGCACCGGCGGTCCCCGCCAGGACGGTCCGAAGGTCCTCGAACATGTCATGGGGTGGACCCTCGTCGTGGTCGTCGCGATGCTCGTGACCCAGCTCGGCCTGATGTGACCTGATTCATTTCCGGACCTGCGATACTGCGGGGGTCTTGCCGCCCGCTCGTAGACCAGGGTCGACATTGAACCAACAGCAGCGCGTCGCGGTGCCCCGTCCCAGGGCCCGCGGCACCGAGCGGTCGGCCGCCCGCCGTGCCGAACTCATCGCCATCGGGCGACGGTTGTTCGCCGACACCTCCTACGACGCGCTGTCGATGGACGACATCGCGCGCCAGGCCCACGTGGCCAAGGGGCTGATCTACTACTACTTCCAGTCCAAGCGCGGCTACTACCTGGCCATCGTCGAGGACGCCGTGGCCGATCTGGTCGCCTGCGCCGCGAGCGGTCTCGAACTGCCCTCCGTGGAGCGGGTGCACCGCACGATCGACAGCTATCTGCGCTACGCCGAGCACCACCAGGCCGCCTACCGCACGATCGTCAGCGGCGGTGTCGGCTTCGACACGGAGGTGCAGGAGATCCGGGACGGGGTGCGCGCGGCGATCGTCGCGACCATCGCCGAGGGCGCCTACGGCCGCACCGACATCGGCCCCACGGCCCGGACCGCCCTGCTGGCCTGGGTGTGCAGCGTCGAGGGCGCGACCCTGGACTGGACGGCCCGGCCCCTGCTGTCCCGCGAGACCATGTGCGAGCTGCTCGTCAGGACACTGGGCGGCACCCTGCGCGCCGTCGAGGAACTGGACCCGGAGTACCCGGCTCCCGCCCCGGCCCGCCGCGCCGGGGCATGACGAGGGGGCGGAGTCTCGTGGTCTCCGCCCCCGGGTCCCCCCTGTCAGGGGTTCACTTGATGGCCTTGATCAGCTCACCGCCCGCGGTGTCACCGCTCAGCTCCCAGAAGAAGGTGCCGGCCAGACCCTGCTGGTTCTTGTACGTCATCTTGGTGGCGATGGTCGCCGGGGTGTCGTAACTCCACCAGTTGGAACCGCACTTGGCGTAGGCGGTGCCGCCCACGGTGCCGGTCGCCGGGCACTTGGTCTTCAGCACCTTGTAGTCCTCGATGCCCTGCTCGTACGTGCCCGCCGCCGGACCGGTCGCGGTGCCGCCGGGGGCCGCCTGGGTCACTCCGGTCCAGCCGCGGCCGTAGAAGCCGATGCCGAGCAGGAGTTTGGAGGCCGGGATGCCGAGGCCCTTGAGCTTGGCGATGGTCGCCGCGCTGTGCATGTTGGCCTTCGGGATGCCCGAGTAGGAGTTCAGCGGCGAGTGCGGGGCCGTCGGACCGGTCGCGTCCCAGGCGCCGAAGTAGTCGTACGTCATCGGGTTGTACCAGTTGACGTACTGCGCGGCGCCCGCGTAGTCGGCCGCGTCGATCTTGCCGCCGGCGGTGGCGTCCGCGGTGATCGCCGCGGTGACCAGGTTGCTGCCGCCGAACTTCGCGCGCAGCGCCTGCATCAGGTTCTTGAAGGCCGCCCGCCCGCTGGTGTCACAGCTCAGCCCGCAGGCGTTGGGGTACTCCCAGTCGATGTCGATGCCGTCGAAGACGTCGGCCCACTTGGAGTTCTCGACCAGGTCGTAGCAGGACTGGGCGAACGCGGCCGGGTTCTGGGCCGCCTGGCCGAAGCCGCCGGACCAGGTCCAGCCGCCGAAGGACCACAGGACCTTGATGTGCGGGTGCTTCTTCTTCAGCTCGCGCAGCTGGTTGAAGGTGCCGCGCAGCGGCTGGTCCCAGGTGTCGGCGACCCCGTCGACCGACTCGGCCGCGGTGTAGGTCCGTTCGGTGGCCGCGTAGTTGTCGCCGACGACGCACTTGCCGCCGGTGACGTTGCCGAAGGCGTAGTTGATGTGGGTGAGCTTCGCCGCGGAACCGGAGGTGTCGATGTTCTTGACGTAGTACTTGCGGTCGTAGGTGCCCCATTCGGTGAAGTAGCCGATCACCTTGGAGCCGGCGGCCCGCTCGGCCGCGGGAGCGTTCGCGCCCGCGCCCGCGGCGGCGGTGCCCGCCCCGGCGAGCAGTCCGGCGCCGAGGACGGCCGCGCAGGCGGCGGAGACGAGCGCCCGGAAACGGGTGCGGTGGGGTATGTGCATCGGGTGTCTCCTCGTGGGGGAGAGGGGAACGCGCGCCGATTGGCATGAACGCGGTAAAGCGTTGTGTCCGCACCCTAGGAGGACTAGACCAGTCGGGTCAATGGTTCGGACCAATCCCGCCGGGCTTGAGTTTTCTTGGAGTAAGCGGTCGTTAACTGGTGACTCGGTGCCTCCGATCGGGCATACTCACAGCGCGCAGCCGCTGGTCAGCAGCTTCCGAGACCCGGAAGTGCGAGCATCGGCCCGCACCATGTGAGACCCCGGCGGAGTCGCCCCACCCAAGGCGCACGGCCGCCGATGCGCCCGAAAAGGGAGGAGAGCGTCGACATGCCCGACCGCGCCCCGCAACCGGTGGACCGTCAACTGCCCACGGACGAGGCCCGGGATCTGATCTCGCTCGTCCGGGACATCGCCCAGCGCGAGATCGCCCCGAAGGCGGCCGAGGAGGAGGACGCCGGACGCTTCCCGCGCGAGGTCTTCTCCCTGCTCTCGGAATCGGGCCTCCTCGGACTGCCCTACGACGCCGACCACGGCGGTGGCGAGCAGCCCTACGAGGTCTACCTCCAGGTCCTCGAAGAGCTCGCCGCGGCCCGCCTCACGGTCGGCCTCGGCGTCAGCGTGCACACCCTCGCCTCCTACGCGCTCGCTGCCTACGGCACCAAGGAACAGCAGGTCGAGCACCTCCCGGCGATGCTCGGCGGAGGTCTGCTCGGCGCCTACTGCCTGTCCGAGCCGTCGTCCGGCTCCGACGCCGCCTCCCTGCGCACCAAGGCCGTCCGGGACGGGGACGACTGGGTGATCAGCGGCACCAAGGCCTGGATCACCCACGGCGGCATCGCCGACTTCTACACGGTCATGGCCCGCACCGGCGAGGAGGGACCGCGGGGGATCACCGCCTTCCTGGTGCCCGGCGACGCCGAGGGGCTGAGCGCGGCGCCGCCCGAGAAGAAGATGGGCATGAAGGGCTCCCCGACCGCGCAGGTCCACTTCGACGGTGTGCGGGTCTCCGACGCCCGACGGCTCGGCGAGGAGGGACAGGGCTTCGCCATCGCCCTGTCCGCACTGGACTCCGGGCGGCTCGGCATCGCGGCCTGCGCGATCGGCGTGGCCCAGGCGGCGCTGGACGAGGCCGTGGCGTACGCCGCCTCGCGCAAGCAGTTCGGACGTCCGATCGCGGACTTCCAGGGGCTGCGCTTCATGCTCGCCGACATGGCGACCCGGATCGAGGCCGGCCGGGCGCTCTACCTGGCGGCGGCGCGGCTGCGGGACGCGGGGCGCCCGTTCGCCAAGCAGGCGGCCATGGCCAAGCTGCACTGCACGGACGCCGCGATGAAGGTGACCGTCGACGCGGTGCAGATCCTCGGCGGGTACGGCTACACCGCCGACTTCCCCGCCGAGCGCTACATGCGTGAGGCCAAGGTGCTCCAGATCGTGGAGGGCACCAACCAGATTCAGCGGATGGTCATCGCCCGTCACCTCGTGGGTCCCGAGGGGCGCTGAACTCGCCGGGCCGCACCGTCGGCGCCGCCAGCCTGACCCACTCGGGGTCGTGGTGGCCCGGCAGGGTGCGGCCCCGGTCCGCCCAAGTGCGCATCAGATCCCGGTAGATGGGCGGGTCCGGGAGTTGCGGCGGTGCGAGCGGAACCGATTCTGCGGGCTGCGGCACGAAGACGATCCGCGGACGCTCCGCCGTCGAATGTGTGAGGGCCATACCAGGGCAACGCCGGGCGGCCGCACAGGTCACCGATCCGTCGAATCGGGCGTGCGTTCGCCGCCCTCACCCGGGCACGCCGAACCCGCACCACGACCCGCTGGAAGTGGTGCGGGAGGCCGGCCGTCAGAGCCGGGAAAGCGGGGCGTGGTGGCTCAGGCCGCGGCCTGGCCGCGCATCGTCGGTACGCGCATCGGGCGCGAGCCCGGACCGCCGACGTGCGAGAAGGGCTGGGTCCGCCAGTCGAGTCCCTGAGGGAGCGTCAACAGCAGCGCGGTGACCTGCTCCTGGGGCTCGGCCGACTCGTCCGCCGAGCGGGCCTCGGAGGCGCGGCGTCCGGTGCCGGCGCACACCGTCAGGCCGAACGGGTTCCACGGAGAGGCGCACAGGGCGTGCTCCGGCAGGACCTCCTCGTCCGCCAGCAGCGCGATGGGCTGCGCGCAGTCCGGGCAGATCACCCGGTACATCTCGAAGGTGTCGTACGCGTCGAACTCGTCGTCCCCGAAGTCGGGTTCGACGCCCTCCGGCTCGGGTTCGACGACGAGCTGCGGGCGCTTGGGTGCGGTACGACCAGGGCGCTTAAGACTCTGCATGGGATTCTCCCCCTCGGGCTGGGCCGTGAACGGCGCTGCGGCCTCGACCACAGCAAGCACTTCCCGCCCGGTCTCGGCGGTAATCACGACCGCATCACGGAGGAGCCCCGAGTGCTGTGGCGTTCGTCACATGCCGCCCGCAGGTGCCCGAGGCGGCCCATTTGTCCCCCGGGTGACGCACCGGCGCCACCCGTCACATCACGGAACGGGTATGACCTGGACCGCTCAGCTATCCCATGAGGTCAGGGGCACTGTAGGTTCTGCGCCATGGAGGAGCTGGACCGACAGATCGTGCAGCTGCTCGTCAAGGACGGGCGGATGAGCTACACCGACCTGGGCAAGGCCACGGGCCTGTCCACGTCGGCCGTGCACCAGCGGGTGCGACGGCTCGAACAGCGTGGTGTCATCCGCGGGTACGCCGCGGTCGTGGACCCCGAGGCCGTCGGGCTGCCCATGACCGCCTTCATCTCGGTGAAACCCTTCGACCCGAGCGCCCCGGACGACATCGCGGAGCGCCTCGCCGGCGTTCCCGAGATCGAGGCGTGCCACAGCGTGGCCGGCGACGAGAACTACATCCTCAAGGTGCGTGTGGCGACCCCGCACGAACTGGAGGAGCTGCTGGCCCGCCTGCGCTCGCTGGCGGGGGTCTCCACCCGTACGACGGTCGTGCTCTCCACGCCCTACGAGGCCCGGCCGCCGCGCGTCTGACCCCACCTGCGTGCCGGGCGGCGCACGCGAGGCGGGAGACTGTTCCCCATGAGTGAGCGCACTGCCCCGTCCGATTCCGCGTCCAGGACCGTCCTGCTCCGCCGCGGAGAGGTCCACAGCCCCGCCGACCCCTTCGCCACCGCGATGGTCGTCGAGCGCGGCCAGGTCGCCTGGGTCGGTTCGGAGGGCGCCGCCGACGCCTTCGCCGACGGTGTGGACGAGGTCGTGGACCTGGACGGCGGGCTCGTCACCCCGGCCTTCACCGACGCCCACGTCCACACCACCGCCACCGGTCTCGCCCTGACCGGCCTCGACCTGTCCGCCGCCCCCTCCCTGGAGGCGGCCCTCGCTCTCGTCCGGGACTTCGCCGCCGCCCGCCCCGCCGACCGGGTGCTGCTCGGGCACGGCTGGGACGCGGCCCGCTGGCCCGGCGGCCGGCCCCCGACCCGGGCCGAGCTGGACGCGGCCACCGGCGGCCGCCCCCTGTACCTCTCCCGCATCGACGTCCACTCGGCGGTCGTGACGACGGCCCTGCTGGACCTGGTGCCGGGCCCGCCGCCCGCCGACGGCCCGCTCACCGCGGACGCCCACCACGCCGTACGGGCCGCCGCGCTCGCCGCGGTGACCCCGGCCCAGCGCGCCGAGGCCCAGCGGGCCGCGCTCGCCCACGCGGCCTCCCTCGGCATCGGCACCGTCCACGAGTGCGCGGGCCCGGAGATCTCCTCCGAGGACGACTTCACCGGGCTGCTCCGGCTCGCCGCCGACGAGTCCGGGCCGCGGGTCGTGGGCTACTGGGCCGAACAGGACGTCGACAAGGCGCGGGAGCTGGGCGCGGTGGGCGCGGCGGGCGACCTCTTCGTCGACGGCGCGCTCGGCTCGCACACCGCCTGTCTGCACCAGCCGTACGCCGACGCGGGCCACTCGGGCCTCGCGTACCTCGACTCCGCCGCCGTCGCCGCCCATGTCGCCGCCTGTACCGAGGCGGGGCTCCAGGCGGGCTTCCACGCCATCGGCGACGCCGCCGTGACGGCCGTCGTGGAGGGCGTGCGGGCCGCGGCGGAGAAGGTCGGCCTCGCCCGTGTCCGGGCCGCCCGCCACCGCGTCGAGCACGCCGAGATGCTCACCCCCGAGACGATCGCCGCCTTCGCCGAACTCGGCCTGACCGCCTCCGTGCAGCCGGCCTTCGACGCCCTGTGGGGCGGCGAGGAGGGCATGTACGCCACCCGCCTGGGCGCCGAACGGGCCCGCACCCTGAACCCGTTCGCGGCCCTGCTGCGGGCCGGTGTCCCGCTCGCCTTCGGCTCCGACAGCCCCGTCACCCCGCTCGACCCCTGGGGCACCGTCCGGGCCGCCGCCTTCCACCGCACCCCCGGGCACGGCATCTCGGTGCGGGCCGCCTTCACGGCCCATACCCGGGGCGGCTGGCGCGCGGTCGGCCGCGACGACGCGGGCGTCCTGGTCCCGGGCGCGCCCGCCGACTACGCCGTGTGGCGCACGGACGAACTGGTGGTCCAGGCGCCGGATGACCGGGTCGCCCGCTGGTCGACCGACCCCCGCTCCGGCACCCCCGGCCTGCCCGACCTCACCCCCGGCCGTGACCTGCCCGTCTGCCTGCGCACGGTGGTGGGCGGCCGGACCGTGTTCGTACGCCCGGGCGAGTGATCTCCCGGGCCGGCGTACCGCCGATCAGGCGCCGCGACGGCGTCGCACGACCTGCGTATCCTCGGCGCTGACCTGGGAGTTGGCGAAGGAAGCGCAGGTCGAACGGCTGTTGACAGCCGACGGCGGGGGGCCGGTAGGTTCGGCCGAGTCCACCACCGGACGCCCGACCAGGTATGCGCGAACTTCCGGGACTCGTCGCGAACGCCGCTGGGTCAGGGACGGTGTGCCGCACCGGCGCACCGCCACTGGGAGCCAGGCTCAGCGTCCGCGTCACGGCGAGGGAACGTTCCGGCCGGTCGGGGAGGTGTGACCCGGGTGGGGCCCGGGCGCTCAGTAGACAACGGCTTTCGGTCGACCCGCAGCCAGCGGGCCCCAGGTCGGCCCGAAGGGCGCCGGGCCCCCATCCGCAGAGTCCACCGCTCATGATCCCGAAAAGCAGATGGCTACCCCGCTCTTGTGGAATCGACACCACCATACGAACGTGATGTCACTTAATCGCAGGCCGAGCCCACTAAGGTGGACCTCTGCGGACGCACACGAAGGGGCAGCAGTGAACGACGGCGACGGGATCATCCGTGAGGAGCAGTCCTCGGGGAGGCGGTTCGGCCCGCTCGGCACGGCGTTGGTGATCATTCCGACCTACAACGAGGCGGAGAACATCAAGGCGATCGTCGGCCGGGTGCGCTCGGCCGTACCCGAGGCCCATGTCCTCGTGGCCGACGACAACAGCCCCGACGGCACCGGCAAGCTGGCCGACGAGCTGGCCGCCGAGGACGAGAACGTCCGGGTCCTGCACCGCAAGGGCAAGGAGGGCCTCGGCGCCGCCTACCTCGCGGGCTTCCGCTGGGGCATGGAGCACGGCTACGGCGTCCTGGTCGAGATGGACGCCGACGGCTCGCACCGGCCGGAGGAACTGCCCCGGCTGCTCACCGCCCTCAAGGGCGCCGACCTGGTGCTGGGCTCCCGCTGGGTGCCCGGCGGCCGGGTGGTGAACTGGCCCAGGAGCCGCGAGTTCATCTCCCGCGGCGGCAGCCTGTACTCGCGGATGGCGCTGGACCTGCCGCTGCGCGACATCACCGGCGGCTACCGCGCCTTCCGCACCGAGACCCTCCAGGGCCTCGGTCTGGACGACGTCGCCTCCCAGGGCTACTGCTTCCAGGTCGACCTCGCCCGCCGCGCCGTCAAGGCCGGCTACCACGTCGTCGAGGTGCCCATCACCTTCGTCGAACGGGAGCTGGGCGACTCCAAGATGAGCCGGGACATCCTGGTGGAGGCGCTGTGGCGGGTCACGACCTGGGGCGCCCAGGAGCGGGCCGGGAAGATCCTCGGCAAGGTGAAGCCGCAGCAGCAGCCGCCCCGGCCGTAGTCCACGGGGCCGCACAGGTCCCGTTGATCGTCCCCTTATCCCGCACTGAGCCGGACCCAGGCACACTGGACGCATGACGACTGGCGCACCGACTCCCACGCATCCCGCCCGGCCCCGGCGTTCCCGGCTGCGCACCTTCCTGCCGCTGGGGATCGCCGCCTGGCTGGTGCTGGAGATCTGGCTGCTCCTGACGGTCGCGGACGCGGCCGGCGGCCTCACCGTCTTCCTGCTGCTCCTCGCCGGCCTCGTGCTCGGCGCGGTGGTCATCAAGCGGGCGGGACGGCGCGCCTTCCGGAACCTCAACGAGACCCTCCAGCGCGGCGGCGCCCCGGCGCCCTCCGGCGGCGGCAACGGCCTGATGATGCTCGGCGGACTGCTGCTGATGCTGCCGGGCCTGATCTCGGACGGGATCGGACTGCTGCTCCTGATCCCGCCGGTGCAGAAGGCCCTGGCGCGCTACACCGAGCGCACCCTGGAGCGCCGACTGCGCACGGCCGGTCCGGGCACGCTGGGGGACGCCTTCCAGCAGGTCCGCATCCACCGGCCCGACGGGAAGGTCGTGCAGGGCGAGGTCGTCCGGGACGAGCCGAGGGACACCCCCGAGGGTCCGCGCCCGCCGCTGACGCACTGAACCGCCCCTGCCGGAACCGCCCCTGCCGGAACCGCCTCTTCCGGGCAGCCTGGGACGAGCACGGCAAAAGCCGCGGGCTCCGTACGTTCTTTCGAACGTACGGAGCCCGCGGCCTTGTGCTGTATCGGGTTCCGGACCCGGTGGGGGTCAAGCCGACTTGCGGCTGTCCCTCGGGTGGACCGCGATGTTCATCGCGCCGGAACGCAGAACGGCCAGACGCTCCTCAAGGACCTCTTCGAGTTCCTCGCGGGTGCGCCGCTCCATCAGCATGTCCCAATGCGTACGCGCGGGCTTGGCCTTCTTCTCTTCAGGGCCGTCGCCGTCAACGAGGAGTGCCTGGGCCCCGCAGACCTTGCACTCCCACTCCGGCGGGATCTCCGCCTCGACCGAGAAGGGCATCTCGAACCGGTGCCCCTTCTCGCATGCGTACTCCACGGCCTGGCGCGGAGCCAGGTCGATGCCGCGGTCCGTCTCGTAGCTGGTCACCACGAGGCGCGTGCCGCGAAGAGCTCGCTCACTCATGAATCGTGCCTCCCGGGCTTGTCGCCCACAGGACAGGTGTCGCTGTCGTCGTCATCCGGTCAACGTCCGGTCGGCGGTAAAGATTCCCGTTCAGGGTCATGCGTCGCCGTCGTAGCCGCCCCTTGTTGTACCCACCAGTGCCCGGTTTGTCACATCTGCTAGCAGATGTCACCCAGCGTTTCGGCATCTTTGACGCGCAGTAACGGTACGCCTGGCAGGCCAAACGCGTACACTACAGCCCTTTCGCTCTGAACGCTAAATCCTCGCCGGAACCGGGTTGCCCGCGTCGCTGATCGCGCGCCGCACCGGAACCCGGGCCAGCAGCGCGAACCCGATCACGAAGAAGGCGACCAGCGAGATGATCGCGTCCCGGTAGCTGCCGGTGAGCTGGTAGGTGAGCCCGAACAGCAGCGGCCCCAGCCAGCTCATCCCGCGGTCGCTCACCTCGTAGGCGGAGAAGTACTCCGCCTCCTTGCCCGGCGGTACGAGGTGGGAGAACAGGGAGCGGGACAGGGCCTGGCTGCCGCCCAGCACCAGGCCGATCCCGGCCGCCAGGACGAAGAACCACACCGGGGCGCCGGCCGGCAGGAAGTACCCGGCCGTCAGGGTCACCGTCCACGCCACCAGCGAACCGAGGATCGTCCGCTTGGCGCCGTACCTCCGGGCCAGCCGGCCCAGCAGCAGCGCCCCCGCCACGGCCAGGACCTGGACCAGCAGGATCGCGCCGATCAGCGTGGACTGTCCGAGTCCCAGTTCCTCGGAGCCGTAGATCGACGCCTGGGAGATCACCGTCTGGATGCCGTCGTTGTAGACCAGGTAGGCCAGCAGGAAGGCGAGTGTGAGCGGATGGCGGCGCATGTCGCGGATCGTCGCCACCAGCTGCCGGAAGCCCGTGGTGGTCGGGGCCGCCGTCCCGTCGGTGGTGGTGCGGCGGTCGCGCAGTCTGCGCAGCGGCACCAGGGTGAAGGCGCCCCACCACAGTCCGGCCGAGGCCAGGCAGATCCGGACGGCGGTGGACTCGGAGACGCCGAAGGAGTCGTGGGCCAGATAGAGCACCAGGTTCAGCACCAGGACCAGGGCGCCGGCCGCGTACCCGAAGGCCCAGCCCCGGGAGGACACCGCGTCGCGTTCCTCGGGCCGGGCGATCTGCGGGAGGTAGGAGTTGTACAGCATCATCGCCACGGACTGCGCCGCGTTGGCGACGATCAGCAGCGCGCCGCCGAGGAGATAGCGGTCGCCGTCGAGGAAGAACATCGCCGCGGTCGCCGCGGCCCCGGTGTACGCGGCCGCCGCCAGCAGCGGCTTCTTGCGGCCCCTGCGGTCCGCCGCCGCACCCACCAGCGGCATGACCAGCACGGCCACGATCACCGAGAGGGAGACCGAGTAGGCGAAGAAGGATCCGGCCCGCACCGGGATGCCGAGCGGATGGACGAACCCGTCCGCGTCGGCCGCCTCCTCGGCGACCGAGGTCAGGTACGGGCCGAGGAACACGGTGAGCACGCTCGTCGAATAGACGGAGCACGCCCAGTCGTAGAAGTACCAGCCGCGCTGCTCGCGCCGCCGGTCCGCGGCCTCCTCGGCCGCCTTCGTCCCCATGGTGCCGGTGTCCACCCGCGCCCTCGCTTCCCCGTCCGGGCACGCGGTCCGCCGGGTCTCAGACCCAGACGCCCCGGTCCTCCATGACCTTGCGCAATGTCTCGATGTGATCGGTCATGATGCCATCGACTCCCAGGTCCAGGAGCCGGTGCATACGGTCCTCCTCGTTGACCGTCCACACGTGCACCTGGAGGCCCAGCGCGTGGGCGGTGCGGACGAAGCGCCGGTCGACCACCTTGACGCCGGACTGCGCCTCGGGAACCTGCGCGGCGACCGCCGAGCGGCGCACCGCGGCCGGCAGTCCCCAGGAACGCAGCCGCAGCCCGAGCACCCCGCGGGTGCCGAACGAGGTGGCGAGCCTGGTTCCGGCCAGCCGCCGCGCCCTGACGACCCGCGCCTCGGAGAAGGAGCCGAGGCAGATCCGGTCCCAGGCGCCGGTGCGCTCGACCAGGTCGAGGAAGGGCAGCAGTGCCGGTTCCGCCTTGACGTCGACGTTCCAGCGCGCCTCGGGGAACTCCTCCAGCAGCTCCTCGAACAGCGGCACCGGTTCCGCGCCGGCCACCCGCGCCTGCCGTACGTCCGCCCACGGCAGGTCGGTGATGCGGCCCGCGCCGTCGGTGACCCGGTCCAGGGTCGAGTCGTGGAAGGCGACCAGCCTGCCGTCGCGGGTGGCGTGGACGTCGGTCTCCAGGTACCGGTAGCCCAGGTCCACCGCCCGCCGGAACTGCGGCAGCGTGTTCTCCAGGCCGTCCGCGGACCCGCCCCGGTGGGCGAAGGCGATCGGGCCGGGGTGGTCGAGGTAGGGGTGGCGTATCGGCGTGCTCACCGTCGCAGTATGGCCCGCCGGGGTTGACCGGCGGCAACGACCGTGCTGCCGTCGGGTGCCGGGGGCACGGCGAAGACGCGCAGGAACAGCTGGGCGAGCGGGCCGATCGACACCGCGTAGAGCAGGGTGCCGATGCCGATGGTGCCGCCGAGCAGGAAGCCCGAGACGACCACCGTCACCTCGACCGCGGTGCGCATCAGCCGGATCGAGCGGCCGGTGCGCCGGTGCAGCCCGGTCATCAGACCGTCGCGGGGGCCCGGCCCGAAGCGGGCGGAGATGTACAGGCCGGTGGCCACGCCGTTGAGGACGATGCCGGCCACCAGCAGGGGGATCCGGACCGCGAGGGTGTGCGCCGCGGGCAGGGCGGCCAGTGTGCCGTCCATGGCGATGCCGACGACGAAGACGTTGGAGACCGTGCCGAGGCCCGGTCGCTGACGCAGCGGGATCCACAGGAACAGCACTCCCGCGCCCACCACGATCGACACGACGCCGATGGTCAGACCGGTCAGTTCGGCCAGGCCCTGATGCAGCACGTTCCAGGGTTCGAGGCCGAGGCCGGACTCGACGAGCAGGGCCGAGCTGGCTCCGTACAGAGCGAGACCGGCGTACAGCTGGATCAACCGTCGCCCGAGACGGTTCCTGGTGGACAAGGGGTGCCCCCTATGGTGGTAGTGGCCTGCCTCATGACACCCTGTGGCTTGAGGAGAACGGCCATCCATGGCCAATTCGGGGAAGGTGGACTGATTTCCATGGCGCAGTGGACCTCAGCGGTGGGGCCGGCGCAGCTCGCCCGGCTGCTCAGCTCCCAGCAGGACCGCCCCGCCGGCCCCGGCACGCGCCGCCCGCCCGCCTACCGCGCGCTCGCCGACGGCATCCGGCTGCTGGTGCTGGAGGGCCGGGTGCCGGTGGCGGCCCGGCTGCCCGCCGAGCGCGAACTGGCCCTGGCCCTGTCCGTCAGCCGGACCACCGTCGCCGCGGCCTACGAGGCGCTGCGCGCCGAGGGCTTCCTGGAGTCCCGGCGGGGCGCCGGCAGCTGGACGGCCGTACCGGCCGGCAACCCGCTGCCCGCGCGCGGACTCGAACCCCTGCCCCCCGAGGCCCTGGGCTCGATCATCGACCTCGGCTGCGCGGCGCTGCCCGCGCCCGAGCCGTGGCTCACCCGGGCCGTCCAGGGTGCCCTGGAGGAACTGCCGCCTTACGCGCACACGCACGGCGACTATCCGGCCGGGCTGCCCGCCCTGCGCGCGATGATCGCGGACCGCTACACCGCCCGGGGCATCCCGACCATGCCCGAGCAGATCATGGTGACGACCGGGGCGATGGGCGCGATCGACGCCATCTGCCATCTCTTCGCCGGGCGCGGCGAACGGATCGCCGTCGAGTCGCCGTCGTACGCCAACATCCTCCAGTTGATGCGCGAGGCCGGTGCCCGGCTGGTGCCCGTCGCCATGGCCGAGGGGCTCACCGGCTGGGACATGGACCGCTGGCGCCAGGTACTGCGCGACGCCGCGCCCCGGATCGCCTACGTCGTCGCCGACTTCCACAACCCGACCGGCGCGCTCGCCGACGACGACCAGCGGCGCCGGATGGTCGACGCGGCGCGCTCGGCCGGCACGGTGCTGATCGCCGACGAGACGATGAGCGAGCTGTGGCTGGACCCGGACGTCACGATGCCGCGCCCGGTGTGCGCCTTCGACCCGGCCGGCGCGACGGTGATCACCGTCGGATCGGCGAGCAAGGCGTTCTGGGCGGGCATGCGGATCGGCTGGGTGCGGGCGGCCCCCGACGTGATCCGCAGCCTCGTCGCGGCCCGCGCCTATGCCGACCTGGGCACGCCGGTGCTGGAGCAGCTCGCCGTGAACTGGCTGTTCGGCACCGGGGGCTGGGAGCAGGCGGTGGAACTGCGCAGGGCCCAGGCCCGGGAGAACCGGGAGGCCCTGGTCGACGCGGTGCGGCGGGAGCTGCCCGAGTGGGAGTTCGAGGTGCCCCGGGGCGGACTGACGCTGTGGGTCCGCACGGGCGGACTGTCCGGCTCACGGCTCGCCGAGGTGGGGGAGCGGGTCGGGGTCCGGGTGCCGTCCGGGCCCCGGTTCGGGGTCGACGGCGCCTTCGAGGGGTATGTGCGGCTGCCGTTCACGGTCGGCGGCGCGGTGGCGGAGGAGGCCGCGACCCGGCTGGCCGCCGCGGCACGCCTGGTGGAGAGCGGCGCGACGGGCGGTGGCGAGACACCCCGCACCTTCGTGGCGTGAACAGCACGGAACCCCGCGCCCTGGGCGCGGGGTTCGGTGTTCTGCGGTCGTGGTGAATCAGGGAGTCTCCGCCGCCACGGCCTCGGCCGGGACCGGCTCGGGTTCGGGCGCCGGGTGCTGTTCCGCGTCCGCCGGGGTGGTGCGGGGCGGGAGCAGGGCGAGGACGGCCTGGCGGTGGGCTCCGCCGGTGGCGTCGTCGTAGGGGTCGGGGGTGGCCGGGACCTGGAGGCGTAGCACCGGTCCGGTGCCCAGCCGGGCGTAGCCGCGGCCGGGCGGGACCTGGGCGACCGGGGTGGTGGGCGGCGGCGCGCCCAGGTACCCGGTCAGCTGGTCCGCCGTGGCGGGGCCGAGGACGGCACGCGCGCGTGTGTGCTGCCGCACGGCGTCGCTCAGCAGGTCCGCGTTGTCGAACTGTTCGGCCACGACCACCGTGACGTTCGCCGCCCGGCCGTGCCGAAGCGGGACCTGGAGCAGGGACTGCGGGTCCCGGTGACCTTCCGCCGCGGAGAGGTGGGCGAACGCGGTCGGCCGGTCGAGGAGGATCCACAGCGGTCGCCTGGTGTCCTCCGGTGGCGGGTGCCCGGCCTGCCGGGCCCGGTTGGCCGCGATCAGCCGGCGCTCGGTCTCGTGCGCCGCCCACTCCAGGCTGGCCAGCGCTCCGGCGGGCGCGCACTCGACGGCGAGGACGCCGTCCCGGCCGGTGAGGCAGGCGTACTCGCCGGTGCCGCCCCCCTCGACGACGACGACGTCGCCGTACTGGAGCGCCTGGAGGGCGATCGAGCGGAGGAGGGTGGAGGTGCCGCTGCCGGGCTGGCCCATCACGAGCAGATGGGGCTCGGTGGACCGGATCCCGGTGCGCCAGACCACCGGGGGCATGTCGCGCTGCTCCTCGCCGTGGGTGAGCGGGAGCGTGCGCTGGACCTCGCCGGGGTCGGTGAACCCGAGCACGGTCTCGCCCGGTGCCGTGACGAAACGCTGGGCGGCGATGTCCGTGGGCAGCGGCGGCAGGGCCGTCAGGGAGAGCTGGTTGCCCTCCTCGTCCCAGAGGAAGCGGTACTCGCGGCCGCGCCCCGACTTCGCGGTGAGCAGGTGCTCGATCCGCGCGCGGGCCTCGGGCTCGCCGTCGGTGAAGTAGGCCGGGTAGCGGACGGCGAGGCTCGTGACCCGTCCCGCGGCGTCGAACTCGTAGCCGGGGAAGGCGTTCTCCCACTCGCCGCCGTGCGCGTACAGCGGAGCGGGGTCGTCGGCCGTGGAGAAGTACGGCACCAGCGCCTCGTACAGGGATTTCAGGCGCTCCGTCTGCGACTCGTCCGGCCCCTCGGGGGCCGGTTCGGTGCGGTCCCGGCCGTGCCAGGCTGCCGCCGCCATCAGGCTGATGACGGCGAGCAGCGGGCCGTACGGGACGAGCGCCACGACCAGGATCACCGAGGCCACCAGGAACAGCAGCGGCCCGCGCTTGTCCTTGGGGGTCTCGGCCCACTTGCGGCGCCCGGCCGATGCCAGTCGGCGCAGTCCGCGGGTGATCCTGATCAGCGGATGGAGGACGTCGGTGGCGCTGTCGGCCGCCGTTCGGGCCAGCTCCCGGCTCCGGGCGATCTGCGCGCTGCCGGTGCTCAGGATGCGGGGAAGGGGGCGCCGGGCCACTGCGGTCTCCAGGAGGTGCGTGCGGACGGGACGGGCGGGATCAGAACTTGATGCCGCCGAGGAGGCTCGCCAGGCTCTCGCCGCCGGCCTTGATGCTCGGGGCGATGGCCGTACTGGCCAGGTAGAAGCCGAACAGGGCCGCGACCAGCGCGTGGGACGCCTTCAGCCCGTCCTTCTTGAAGAACAGGAAGACGATGATGCCGAGCAGGACCACACCTGAGATGGACAGGATCATTTGGATCTCCTGGTTCGTGGGGACAGTCACCATGAGTACTTCCAGGATCACAGGATGTATCCATACGATAAAAGGTGCAACTGGGTGAATTCCGGCGGATTTCCCCCGAGTGGCAGAGCCGTCCCGTACCGGTTGAGCTGCGCCGATGCGTCCGAGCGGGTACGTCGTGATCCTTACCTCGGGCACAACGGGTCATGTGCCGCGTGAGCCAGTACCCTGGCGATTCACCTGAACGGTTGTAAGGAGAGGCGGTCCGGCGATGAGTGAAGCCCCCGACCCCGAGGTCGTGGAGCTGGCGACCAAGATCTTCGATCTGGCCCGGCAGGGGCGGACCGAAGCGCTCGTGGCGTACCTCGACGCCGGTGTTCCGGCCAACCTCACCAATGACCGCGGCGACTCCCTGGTGATGCTCGCCGCCTATCACGGCCACGCCGAGGCGGTACGGGCGCTGCTCGCCCGCGGCGCCGAGGCCGACCGGATCAACGACCGGGGTCAGACCCCTCTCGCCGGGGCCGTGTTCAAGGGGGAGACGGACGTCATCAAGGTGCTCGTGGACGGCGGCGCCGACCCGCTGGCGGGCACTCCGTCGGCCGTCGACACCGCCCGGATGTTCGGCAGGACGGAACTGCTGGAACTGTTCGGCGCGCACTGAGCGCACCGCGTTGAACAGCTGAGACACAGAAAACGGGGGAGGCGGTAAAGGGCCGCCGAAATTTCGGTCGCGGCAGGTGGAACCGCCGGGTCATCATGACGACGTGATTCACGGACGCGATGGCTGGGCAGGTGTTGCCGCACCGCGCGGGCCGTGATGCGGTCCGCATGGGCCACCTACGAGAGGCAGAGGAAGATGGCTTACAGCAAGCAGGAAACGGCGGGCGCCCCGACGTGTTGTCACGCATCCAGGTAGAGCACGTCCCCGGTTGCGTCGACGCTTGATGTGAGGCTGTTTCCCATGTTCGATCCGGTCATAGCGCCCAGCGGTACGCTGCTCGGCCTGCTCCAGAGGGGCCGCGGCGACGGCACGCTGCACGCGCTCACCGCACCGCGGGCCGACGCGCTCGCGGCCCTCAACCACTGTGTGCTGAGCGACCCCCGCCACGACTGGCAGGTGGAGAACCGCTCCCTCTACTACGCCCGCCTCTACCTCGACCTCAACGGCGAGCTGGACGAGATCGAGACCCATCTCTTCGCCGTGGAGGACGTCTTCGACGCCGAGGAGTCACGGACCGGCCTGGCCCTCGCGGTCCTCGGCCACCTCGCGTCCTACGGCAGGCGCGACGCGCTCGCGCTGCTGCGCAGGTACGCCGCCACCGGCACCAACTGGGCCTGGGCCCTCGACGAACTGGCCCTGCGCGACGACGACGCCGGACTGCGCGCCCTGGCCGCGCCGGTGCTCGCGCGCTTCGCCACCGACACCGCCGGCGAGGCCGAACTGGCCGCCGCCGTGCGCGACGCCTTCGAGCCACGCCCCTGGCGGCTGTGGGCGGAGGATCCGCGCCCGTCGATCGCCACCCGCGTGCGGGCCGCCCAGGAGGCCGGCTGCTTCGACCGCTGGCAGCGCCAGATGCGCCCCACCGGGCCCCGGCCCGGCTGGAGCGTGGGGGCTGTCTTCGAGTGGGCCCAGCAGGGCATCGACCGCGGAGCCGCGCTCCATGTGCCGGCCGCCCGCTGCCTGTCGGCGGTCGCCGGACCCGAGGACCGGCCCGAGATCGTCCGGGCCGCCCGGGAGGGCACCGAGGGAGCCCGCTGCACCGCCCTGCGCTACCTCGCCGACAGCGACGACCCCGACGCGCTCGACCTGATCGAGGCGGCCGTGACCTCGGGCCCGACCCCGGTCGCGGAGGCGGCCGTCGACGCCTTCGAACGCATGCGGGGCGACCTCGTCGTGGACCGGGCCCGCGGCTGGGCCCGGCGCCCCGACCGGCTCGGCGCGGCCGCCGGACGGGTGCTCGCCTGCCGCGGCGGGGCCCAGGACAGCGAACCCGTCCTCGCGGCCCTGCGCGAGGCCGTCCGGGGCGAGGGCCCCGACGCTCCCACCCTGTGGACCCTGGTGGACGGCGCCGGACGGCTCGGCATCGCCTGCGCCGCCCCCGTCCTGCGCCATGTCTACCGCGAGACCGCCTCGTCCCATCTGCGCGGCCGCACCGCCCGTGCCCTGGCCGCCACCGACCCCTCCTTCCCGTCCGGCTTCGCCGTCGAATGCCTGTGGGACTGCGAGGAGACCACCCGCGAGATCGCCGCCCGGCACGCCGAGACCGGTGACAACCGGGTCGTGGAACGCCTGCGCCGGCTCGCCGCCGACCCGGCCGAGGAGGACGAGGTCCAGACAGCCGTCCGCAGCCGGATCGGACCCGACACGCCCGCCGGGTGAACGAGGGGTGACCCGCGGGTCAGGCAGGCGTGGACACGGCCTGACCTGCGCGGGTGTGCAGCGGAACGCTCATGGGACGTTCCCTGTTCGGAAAGATCCACGTTGACGCGGCCACGTCCAGCACGGCGACAACACCGGTATGCGAGTCGTCATCGTGACCGAATCCTTTCCCCCCGATGTGAACGGCGTGGCCCACTGCGCGCTCCAGACCGCCCGACACCTCGTCGATCGCGGTCACGCCCCCGTCGTCGTCGCCCCGGCCCCCGCCCCCGGGAGCAAGCTCGGCGCCCTCGCGCCGTGCCCCGTCGTCCATGTCCCCTCCCTCCCGCTCCCCGGCTACCCCCAGGTGCGCGTCGCGCTCCCCAGCCGGCGCCTGGCCTCGACGCTGATCGAGCACAACGCCGACATCGTGCACCTGGCCAGCCCCTTCGTCCTCGGCGTCCGCGGCATGGCCGCCGCGGCCCGGCTCGGCATCCCCGCCGTCGCCGTCTACCAGACCGACCTCGCCGGATACGCCCGCACCTACATGGGCGCCGGCGAGGCCGCGGCCTGGCGCCGTATCCGCTCCGTCCACTCCGCCGCCGACCTCACCCTCGCCCCGTCCAGCGCCTCCCTGAACGACCTTCGGGCGCACGGCGTGCCCCGGGTCAAGCTGTGGCCGCGCGGCGTGGACACCGTCCGCTTCCGGCCCGACCTGCGCGACGAGGCGCTGCGCCGGGAACTCGCCCCGAACGGTGAGCTGATCGTCGGCTACGTCGGCCGGCTCGCCCCCGAGAAGCACATCGAGCTGCTCGCCGGCGCCTGCGCCCTCGACGGCGTCCGGGTGGTGATCGTGGGCGACGGACCGAGCCGACCGAACCTGGAGCAGGCGCTGCCCGGCGCGGTCTTCCTGGGCCGCCGCACCGGCGACGACCTGGCGCGGATCTTCGCCTCCCTGGACGTCTTCGCGCACACCGGCCCGTTCGAGACCTTCTGCCAGACCGTGCAGGAGGCCATGGCCAGCGGAATCCCCGTGGTGGCGCCCGCCGTCGGCGGCCCCCTGGACCTCGTCGCCCACGGGCACACCGGACTGCTGTTCCCGGCCGGTGACGCCACCGCGGTACGTGACGCGGTGCGCGCCCTGCACGCCGACCCCGCGCTGCGCGCCGCCTACGGCACCGCCGCGCGCGCCATGGTCGAGGGGCGCACCTGGGCGGCCGTCGGCGACCAGTTGATCGGTCACTACGCGGGCGTGCTGGCCGACCGCAGAGCGGCGGTGGCGGCGTGACCGAGTCACTGCGCATCGTCCGGCTCGCGAACTTCGTCGCGCCCTCCTCCGGCGGACTGCGCACGGCGCTGCGCGAACTGGGCAAGGGCTTCAAGGCGGCCGGACACGAACCCGTCCTCGTCGTCCCCGGTGAGCGGCACACCGACCGCGAGACCGAGCAGGGCCGCGTCATCACCCTGCCCGGCCCGGTGCTCCTCGGCACCGGCGGCTACCGCGTGCTCGCCGACAAGCGGCGCGTCGCGGCCCTCCTGGAGGAACTCGGCCCGGACCGCCTGGAGGTGTCCGACCGTACGACCCTGCGGTGGACCGGCAAGTGGGCGCGACGCGCGCGGGTGCCCGCCGTGATGGTCTCCCACGAGACCGCCGACGGAGTGCTGCGTACCTGGGGCGTGCCCGAGGGCACGGCCCGGCGCGCGGCCGACGCGCTCAACGTCCGCACGGCCCACACCTACTCGCGCGTGGTGTGCACCACGGAGTTCGCCGAGCGGGAGTTCGTACGGATCGGGGCGCGCAACGTCGTCCGCGCGCCGCTCGGCGTCGACCTGGTCCAACGGCATCCCGTGCTGCACGATCCGGGGCTGCGGGCCCGGCACGCGCGCCCGTCCGAGGCGCTGCTCGTCACCTGCACCCGGCTGTCGGTGGAGAAACGGCCGGGCACCGCGCTCGACGCGCTGGAGGCGCTGCTCGGCCGGGGGCGCCGGGCGGTGCTCGTGGTGGCCGGGGACGGGCCGCTGCGCGCGCGGATGGAACAGCGGGCGCGCGAGCGAGGGCTGCCGGTGACCTTCCTCGGGCACGTCTCCGACCGCGCCCTGCTCGGCGCGCTCCAGGCGTCCGCCGACGTGTGCCTGGCGCCGGGCCCCGCGGAGACCTTCGGGCTCGCCGCCCTGGAGGCGATGGCGTGCGGCACGCCCGTCGCGGTCAGCGTGTCGTCCGCGCTGCCCGAGGTGATCGGCTCCGCCGGGGCCGTCGCCGCGGACCACGGGGAGGGCTTCGCCGACGCCGTGGAGGACCTCCTGGCGCGTCCCGAGGCCCAGCGCCGCGAGGCGGCACGCGCGCGAGCCGAGTGCTTCGGCTGGGACACCGCGGTCGCCGCCTTCCTCGCCGCGCACGACGCGCCCGCCCCCGGGCGGGACCGGGTGCCGGAGGGCGTCGTATGAGACCGCTGCGTTTCGTCGCCCTCGGCGACTCGCTGAGCGAGGGGGTGGGCGATCCCGTCGGGGACGGGTGGCGCGGCTGGGCCGCGCTGCTCGCCGGCGGGCTCGCCGACACGCCCGTGGACTTCACCAACCTCGCCGTCAGCGGGGCACAGACCCGGGACGTCCTGGAGCGCCAGCTCCCCGACGCGCTGGCGCTGCGGCCCGACGTGGTGTCCGTCCTCGTCGGCGTGAACGACACGCTGCGCTGCACCTTCGACATCCAGGCCGTGGCGGCACGGCTGGACCGGGTGTACGCGGCGCTCGCCGAGCGGGGCGCGGTCGTCCTGACGGCCTGCCTCCCCGATCCGGGGGCGATGCTCGGACTCCCCGGCGCGCTGGCGCGTCCGCTGGCCCGGCGCCAGCGGGCGGTCAACACGGTGGTGCACGCCCTGTCCGAGCGGTACGACGCGGTGCACCTGCACGCGGCCGAGGCCGCCTGGACCGGAGACCGGGCGATGTGGAGCGCGGACCGGCTCCATCCGGGGGAGCGGGGGCACCGGCAACTCGCGGTCCGGTTCCACGCGCTGCTGGCCGAGGGCGGGCTGGCCACCGGCGCCGCGCCGGCCGTGGAGCCCGAGTTCCCCGCCCCCACCAAGTCGGCGAGCCTGTGGTGGCTGGCCACCGCGGGGACCGGGTGGGTGGCCCGCAGGTGCACCGACCTGCTGCCGCAGCTGCTGACGCTGGCCCTCGACGAGATGCGGCACCGGGCGCGCGGCACGAGCGCCCGGCTGGACCTGCGGACGGCCGCGGCGGTGTCGGCGGCCCTGGCCGCCCTGTCGGTCACGGAAGCGCACCCGGACGCCGCTTGACCGGCCCCCCCACGGGGGCGTGGTGGGGCCGCGGGTGGGACGGGGCCCAGGGCCGGGTCCCCTTCCCCGGGGGCCCAGTGCCGGGCCCCCGGCCGAGGGTCACCTTCCCTGGGTGACGGTGAAGCGGATCGGTGTTCCCGGTCGGGCCTGGGCCGCCGACGGGAGGTCCTGGGGGCGGACCACCGCGATCACCGGGTAGCCCCCGGTGGTCGGGTGGTCGGCGAGGAACACGACCGGCCTGCCGTCCGGAGGGACCTGCACCGCGCCCAGGACCATGCCCTCGCTGGGCAGTTCACCGGGCAGCGCCCGCTCCAGGGCGGGCCCCTCCGTGCGCAGCCCGATGCGGTTGCTCGCGGGGGAGACGCGGTACACGGCGCTGAGGAAGGCGGACACGGCGCCCGGCGTGAACCAGTCGTCCCGGGGGCCCAGGGTCACCCCCAGGACCAACTCCCGGGGCGGGCCCGGCTGCGGCGCCACGTCCACGCGCGCGGGCGGGGCGCCGGGAGGGCCCAGGGCCAGCACCGCGCCGTCGGTCAGCGGTGGGGGACCCAGTCCGGACAGCAGGTCCGTCGAGCGGCTGCCGAGGACCGGGTCCACCGCGATGCCCCCGGACACGGCCACGTAGGCGCGCAGCCCCGCGACGGCCGCGCCGATCTCCAGCAGGGCCCCGGCCGGGACCGCCACCGGGGCGCCCCAGGCGGCCGGTCGGCCGGCCACGGCGACCGCGCCCGGCGCCCCGGTGACGGCCGCGAGGACCGGTGAGCGCGGGCGCACCGAGACACCGGTGAGCGTGGTCTCCAGCACCGCCGCCCCGACCGGGTTGCCCACCAGCCGGTTCGCCAGCGCCGCCGCGGGGCCGTCGAGCGCGCCGGACCGGGGCACACCCAGGTGGGCGTGGCCGGGGCGGCCGGTGTCCTGGACGGTGGTGAGGGCCCCCGCGCGTACGACGACCAGCGCACGGTCGCTCATGCGGGCCTCACCGCCGCCGCGGGGACGAAACGCACCCGCGTGCCCGGCGCGAGGAGCGCGGCCGGCACGCGCGCGTGGTCCCACAGCACCGCGTCCGTGGTGCCGATGAGCTGCCAGCCGCCCGGCGACGAGCGCGGGTAGACGCCCGTGTACGGCCCGGCGAGCGCGACAGCCCCGGCGGGCACCGCCGTGCGGGGTGTGCTCCGGCGCGGCACGTCGTAGCGGGACGGCAGGCCGGTGAGGTAGCCGAAGCCGGGGGCGAAGCCGCAGAAGGCGACCGTGAACTCGGTGGCCGCGTGGAGCCGGGCCACTTCTTCGGCGGTCACGCCCCAGTGCGCGGCGACCTCCGCCAGGTCCGGGCCGTCGTAGCGCACCGGGAGTTCGACGACCTCACGCGCGTGGCGCGGCGCGTCGGGGATCTCGGAGGCGGTCAGTTCGGCCGCGAGCCGCGCCGGGTCCGTGACGCCGTCGAGCAGGACCGTGCGGGCCGCCGGGACGATCTCCCGGACCCGCAGCGAGCCCTCCGCGCGGCGCCGCAGCAGTTCCGCGTGCAGGGCCCGGGCCCGCTCCCCGGAGGACACCTCGACGAGCAGGGCGTCAGCGCCCACCGGCAGCGCCCTCACGCGAAGGCCTCCACCCGGACACCCGAGAGACGGAGTTGCTCGCGGACCCGGCGGGCGAGGTCGACCGCGCCCGGCGTGTCGCCGTGCAGGCACAGGGAGCGGGCCCGGACCCGGATGCGGGCCCCGCAGTGGGCGTCGACCTCGCCGAGTCTCGCCATGCTCACCGAGCGGGCGACCACGGTGTCCGGATCGGTGACGACGGCGCCCTCCTGGTCGCGCGGTACGAGGGTGCCCCGGTCGGTGTAGGCGCGGTCGGCGAACGCCTCCGTGACAGTCGGCAGCCCCGCCTCGGCGGCCAGCTCCAGCAGGCGCGATCCGGGCAGGCCCAGCACGGGCAGGCCCGCGTCGGCGAGCAGCACCCCGTCGACGACCGCGGCGGCCTGCCCCGCGTCGTGCACCACGCGGTTGTAGAGGGCGCCGTGCGGCTTGACGTACGACACGCGCGTGCCCGCCGCGCGGGCGAAGACCTCCAGGGCGCCGATCTGGTAGGCCACCTCGGCGGTGAGTTCCGCGGCCGGCACGTCCATCGGGCGCCGTCCGAAACCGGCCAGGTCCCGGTAGGAGACCTGGGCGCCGATCCGTACCCCGCGCTCGGCCGCCTGCTCGCACACCCGGCGCATGGTGACGGCGTCCCCGGCGTGGAACCCGCACGCCACGTTGGCGCTGGTGACCACGGACAGCAGCCGCTCGTCGTCGGTGAGCCGCCAGCGGCCGAAGCCCTCGCCGAGGTCGGCGTTGAGATCGATCGGGGTCATGGGGCTCCTGTCGGGTGACCGCTTCCAGGACGCGGTACCGCTCGTCGTGGCGGCCGCGGCGGTGGGTGGTGCCGTGCCCGGAAGGTAGAGGATCGTTGAACGATCCTTCAATACCCGCGTTGTCTCGTTCTCGTGACTGCGGTTGAATTCCGGGCATGGCAGAGCAGCTGACGGGCCTGGCCGACGACCGCGCCCTCCTCGGGCGCACCAGCACCGCGGAACGCGTGTCGGACATCCTCAGGACCCGGATCGCCGAGGGCTACTTCCCGCCCGGCACCCGGCTGTCGGAGGACGGCATCGGCGGCGCCCTGGGGGTCTCCCGCAACACCCTGCGCGAGGCGTTCCGGCTGCTCACCCACGAGCGGCTGCTCGTCCACGAACTCAACCGGGGCGTCTTCGTCCGGGTCCTGACCGTCGACGACGTCGAGGACATCCACCGCACCCGGCGCCTGGTCGAATGCGCCGTCGTCCGCGGGCTCGGGGAGCCGCCGTACCGCCTCGACCACCTGGAGGCGGCCGTCGGCGAGGGACAGCGGGCGGCGCGCGAGAACGACTGGAAAACGGTGGGTACCGCCAACATCCACTTCCACCGCGCACTGGTGGCGCTGGCGGGCAGCGCCCGCACGGACGAACTGATGCGCGGCGTCCTCGCCGAACTGCGGCTCGCCTTCCACACCGTGGACGATCCGCGCCTGCTCCACGAGCCCTACCTGGCCCGCAACCTGGAGATCCTCCAGGCCCTGCGGGGCGGGGACCGGGCACGGGCGGAACGGCTCCTGGAGGGCTATCTCGACGACTCGCTGCGCCGGGTCGTGGACGCCTACCGGGGCCGGACGGGCGAGGACGCCCCGCCGCCCTCCGCCGAGGCGCTGTCGCGCGTCGGCGACGGCCGTCGCTTCTGAGTCGTTTGGGTCGATGTCAGACCTAGGACCTAGTCTGTGCACCGTGACTTCGCCTGCACCGACGGACAGCGCTCCGCCCCAGCTCAGCGCGGGGCCGCGCCCCGCGCCGGGCCCGGCCGCCGACGAGGGCCTGGCGCGGCGCCTGCGCGCGCTCGCCTGCACGGCACCGCTGCACGACCTGGACGCGCGCAAGGCCAACCTGGCCGGTGAGTACTCGGTGTACGGCATGGCGGAGGTGGCGCTCGCCGCCATCGACCTGGTCACTCTGAACATGGACTTCGACACGGGCGCCGACCACGACCAGATAGTGGCCAGGCTCATCCCGCGCATCGCCGCCCAGGCCCCCCGGCGCCCGGTCGCCGAGCACGAGCGCGTGGCGCGCTGGGTGCTGGAGAACCTGATCAACGTCGGCAGCGTCGACCGCGGGTTCCGCGCCGTGTACGGCACCTTCGCGCCCGACGGCAGCTATGTCCGGCGCGACTACGACTTCAAGCTGATCGAGGAGGTGCCGGGCGCCGGCGGCACCGTGTACCTGCGCACCACCGACGAGGCGGTCAACGTCCTCGTCGGCGCCCTCGACACCGACGTCACCAGCGCCCAGATCGCCGCCGAGGTCAAGCTGGAGGTGCTGATCAGCCGCGGCCGCCTCGCCGACGCCCAACTCGCCGCCGAGCAGGCCCGGTACCGCACCGTGCAGTACTCGGAGACCCTCCGCCGCGCCCTCGACGCGACCCGGCGCAACGTCCGCGCGGTGGACTGGCTCGATTCGGTGCCCGACATGATCGCCGAGGCCCTGGACCACGTCGCCGACCGCTACCGGCACGAGAACGCCATCCTGACCAACATCCGCAAGGCACGCGACGAGTCCGAGGAGCCCGAGCACAAGCGCCGGGCCGCCGAACTCGTCGACATCGTCAAGGACTGCATCCGACGCCACACCCAGCTCCAGTCGCGTCTGCTGGAGGCCGGGCCGCTGTTCCGCGCCGAGCAGGACCGGCAGGCCTTCGCCACGCCGATGACGACCTCGGGCACCGACCTGTACGGGCACCTCGTGGCGCCGCTGCTGCCGCTCCCCGTGGAACAGGCCGTCCGGGTCACCGACGCCTTCTTCGCGCGCGGCACCGGACTGCGCACCCCGGTGTCCGTCCGGGTCGCCGACCTGGTGGACATCCTGCTCACCCCGCCCGTGGAGCGGGAGCACCTCGGCGCCGAGATGCCCGAACCGGACCTCGTCGCCACCCCGGACGACAGCAGGTTCAGCGAGGAACAGCTCGCCGCCGCCAGGGAACTCCTCGACCTGCCCGCCGACGCGCCCCGGCGGCTGTCCGGGCTGCTGGCCCAGGCCCGGCGCACCGACCCCGACCTGCCCTATCTGGTGGCCCTGCTGGCCGTGCACGCGGCCAGCCCCGCCGTCGGCACCGCCTACCGGCAGGGCGAGGAGAGACTCCTGTTCGCCGTGGACGACGGGACCGAACTGGACGACCCGGAGTTCGGCGGCGCGGACCTGATCGTCGGGACCGCCCTGCTGGACGCCGCGGGCATGGCGGCGGACCGGACGGAAGCGGCATGAGCCGAGTGACAGCACAGCGAGGAGACCGATCGTGACCGAGCACGACGAGTGGAGCGAGCCGGAGGCCGCCGCCCCGTCCACCGGTGCCGCCGTCACCCCCGCCGACGCCGCCGACGCCGCGCGGCTCGTCGCCTTCGGCCTCCAGCCCAAGCTCCAGCCCGCCCGCGACCAGGAGTACACCGAGCTGCTGCGACGGCACCGCGAGGACCCGGCGTTCGCCCGGCTCGCGGACGCGGTCGCCGCGGGCCTCGGGCTGGTCGTGCTGGAGGTGTCCCCGCGCGCGGGGATGGCCGTAGCCGCCGCCGAGGACTCCGTGTTCGCCGTCCGCATGGGCGACTACGCCCGGCGGACCTCGGCCGACGGCGGCGACCGCTTCCTGCACGGCCTCGCCCATCTCGCCGTCGCCGCCCTGGCCTTCCCCCGCCCCGAGGACCTCGCCGACGACGGCTACATCGGCCGCGTCTCCGTCAACGGCGTCGACGCGTTCGTCCGCCAGGCCTGCCGGCGGCTGGAGGAGCGGGCCGGGGAACAGGGCGAGAACACCGACCCGGCCACCGACGCGCCCGGACTGGAGGCCGCCTGGCGGATCTGGGCCAGACGCACCGCCACCGGCGCCACCAAGGACGCCCGCAGACTCGCCGGGTCCACCACCGGCATCGTCGGCAAGGCCGTGGTCTTCCTCACCGACTCCGGGTTCCTCCAGCGCACCGGCGACGACAACGGCGGCACCTACCGCACCACCGCCCGCTACCAGCTCCAGGTGCGCGACATGGCGGGCGGCGCCGCCATGGCCGAACTGCTGGAACTGGGCGTCGTCCCGGTGACCGACGGCACGGCGACGCTGCTGCCCCCCGAGGAGGGCGACGACCTCGACCTGGTGGCCGAGGCCGGACTGCCCTTCCACTCCGCCTGAACCACCCCCACCTGCCGAAGACTTACGAGAGTCCGCCATGTACGAGCTGTCCCGGGTCCGCCTCTACTCCATCGGGCCCGCCGGTGCGCGCTACGCCGACACCGTGCTTGACCTGCGGGGCGTGGGCGCGCCCGTGCCCGATCCCGCGCCCACCCAGGCGGAGTTCTTCCAGGACGAGCCCGTGGGCCCGCCGCGCCGGCCCGCGCCCGCCGGCGTGCTGTTCCTGGAGAACGGCGGCGGCAAGTCGGTCCTGCTCAAGCTGATCTTCTCGGTGATGCTGCCCGGCCACCGCAACACCCTCGGCGGCGCCAGCTCCGGTGTGCTGCGCAAGTTCCTGCTCGCCGACGACTGCGGACACGTCGCCCTGGAGTGGCAGCACACCCTGACCGGCGAGTGCGTGGTCGTCGGCAAGGCCAGCGAGTGGCGCGGACGGCAGGTCTCCAACGACCCGCGCAAGTTCGCCGAGGCCTGGTACTCCTTCCGGCCCGGCCCCGGCCTGAGCCTGGACAACCTGCCCGTCGCCGAGTCCACCGCGGTACGCCCGCCCGTCGAGGGCGCGTCCGGCGCGCAGGGCCGCCGCCGCACCATGAAGGGCTTCCGGGACGCGCTCACCGAGGCGGGCAAGGCGTACCCGCACCTTGAGGTGCACTGGGAGGAGATCCACGACCGCTGGATCGAGCACCTCGGCGACCTCGGCCTCGACCCCGAACTCTTCCGCTACCAGCGGGAGATGAACGCGGACGAGGGCGAGGCGGCCGGCCTGTTCGCGGTGAAGAAGGACTCCGACTTCACCGACCTGCTGCTGCGCGCGGTGACCGACACCCGGGACACCGACGGGCTCGCCGACCTGGTCAGCGGTTTCGGCAACAAGCTCGGCCGACGCGCCGAACTGATCGCTGAACGGGACTTCACCGCCGGGTCCGTCGACCTGCTCGGCCGGATCGTGGAGGCCGCCGAGGCCCGTGCACGCGCGCGGGACATCCACGCCGGAGCCGAGCGCCGCACCCGGACCCTGGCGCGCCGGCTGTCGGCCCGCGGGGCGCGGGAACGGGTGCGTGCCGCCGACCTCGCGCAGCGGGTCACCGCCGCCGCCTACGCCGTCACCCACGCCGAGGCGGGACGCGAGCGCAGCGCGCTGGTCGCCGCCGAACTCGCCTACCGGCACGCCTCGCTGGCGCTCGCCGCCGCCGAGAAGTCCGCCGCCGCCCAGAAGCGCGAACTGGCAGACGCGCGCACGCTGCACGCGGCCTGGCAGGCCGCCGAGGCCGTGCTGCGCCACCGCGCCGCCGCCGACCGCGTCGCACGCGTGGCCACCGCCATCCAGGAGGCCGAGCGCGACGCGGCCCCCGCCCTCGCCGCCCGCACCAAGGCCGCCGTCGACCTGGTCCGCGCCCTGCACGCGGCAGCCGAGAGCGCCGAGGACCTCGCCAACGAGGGCGAGGAGCGGTCAGCCGCCCTCCAGGAGGCCGGCGAGGCCGCCCACCGCGACGCCACGGCCGCCGCCACCGAGGCGCAGCGGGCCCGCAGCGAGATCGGCCACCTCAAGCAGCGGCTCACCGAGGTCGAACAGGAGACGGCCGAGGCGGTACGCGCCGGATGGCTGGACGACAGCACCCCCGACGCCGACCCGGCCCGCGCCGCCCTCGCCGCCAGCGACGCCGAGAAGGGCGCCGTCGCCGCCTGGGACAGCGCGCGGGAGGTGTCCCGGCGGGCGTCGGAGCACGCGCGCGAGGCGGGCGCCGCCGAGTCCCGCGCGGAACTCACCGCCGCCCGCGCCGCCGACGCGGCGACCGCGGCCCGGCGTTCCCACGAGGCGGAGTGCCGGCTGGCCGGATCGCTGGCCGCAGAGGAGCGGCTGGCGGAGCTGCTGAGCCTGACCGGCTCGGCCCGCGGCACCGCCGTCCCCCAGCCCCGCCAGGAGGACGAGGAGGAGCGGCCCGGCCTCGGCTCCGAGGAACTGGACCGGTTCGCCGACGAACTGCGCGAACTCCTCGACGACGCCGTCTCCTCCGCCGAGCGCCAGCTCTTCGACCTGCGCACGGCCGCCGCCGACGACTCCCGCATCCTCGGCGCCCTCGGCGACGGCGGACTGCTGCCGCCGGGCCCCGACGTACTGGCCACCGTGGAGTTCCTCGGCGAGCACGGCATCCCCGCGCTGCCCGGCTGGCGCTACCTCGCCCAGGCCGTCGACCCCGCCGACCACGCGCGCGTCCTGGCCGCCCGGCCCGAACTCGTCGACGGCGTGATCATCACCGACCCCGGCACCCACGCGCGGGCCCGCGAGACGCTCGGCGAGGCGGCCCTGCTGCCCCGCTCCGCGGTGGCCGTCGGCACCGCCGCCGCCCTGCTCGCCCCCACCCCGGCCCCCGACACGCTCGGCGGCGACGTCTTCCTCGTCCCCCCGAACCCGGCCATGCACGACGAGAACGCCGCCGACGAGGAACGCCAGGCCCTCAGGGCCCGGGCGACCGAGCGCGACGAGGAGATCCGCACCCTCGCCGCCCGCCTCGGCAAGGACCGCGAGCTGGCCGCCCGGCTCTCCTCCTGGCGCACGGGCTGCCCGGCCGGACGGCTCGTCGAACTGGCCCGCGCCGCGAGCGAGACGGCCGCCTTCGCGGAGGAGGCGGAGGCCGAACTCGCCGAGGCCCGGACCGTACGCGCCGAGGCCGACGAAGCCGCCGCCGAGGCGGCCCTGGTGCGCGACGAGCGGCAGGAGGCCGCGCAGAAGGCCCGGCGCGCCGCCGACGCCCTCGCCGGACTCGCCTTCCGGCTGCGCGAGCGGGCCGGCTGGCAGGCCAAGCTGCGCGAACTCGCCGACGAGGCCACCGAGTCGGAGGCCCGCGCCCAGTCCTGCCTGGAGCGGGCCCGCGCCGCCGACGAGGACCGGCGCGCCGCCCAGCGCGCCGCCGACGACGCCCGCCGCACGGCACGCGCCCTGCGCGCCGAGCGCTCTGAGATCGCCGGCGCGCCCGACGACGTCCCCGCGTCCGGCGCGGACACCCCGCAGTCCTCGCTGCCCGCGCTGCGGGAGGCCTACCGAGCCGCCTCGCAGGTCTACGAGAAGGTCGGCGTCGGCGCCGACCTGCGCGCCGAACAGGCCCGCGCGGAGAGCGACGAGAGCGCGGCGCGCGCCGAACTGGACCGGCTCAGCAACAAGGTCCGTACCCGCGCCGAGCAGTTGCTCCAGTCGCCCGACGGCTCCGACGGCCCGTCCCGGCAGGCGGCCGCCGCCCGCGCGGAGGAGCTGGTGCAGCTCCTGGAGACGCGTATGTCGACCGCCAGCGAACAGCTCGGTCGGCTGCGCGGCGAGGCGGAACGGCACGCGCCCGAGGACGGCGAGGCACACACCGAGCTGGCCGAGGAGGGCCGGCCGCGCGACGCGGAGCACGCCCAGGCGCTGCTGCGCACGGCCACCGCCGAACTCGCCTCCCGCGCCGGGGCGCTGGACCGGGCCCGGGAGGCGCACGGCGAGCTGCTGACCGCGCACCGGGCCGCCGAGGACGCGGCCGGCGGCTTCGACGAGATCGCCGCCATGCTCCGGGACCTGCTGCGCGAGCACACCGCGGAGGAGGACCAGGAGGAGCCGGAGCCCTACCCGGGCACCCCGGAGGAGGCCCGGCAGTCCGCCGCCGAGACCCGCCGCTCGCTGCGCGGCTGCGCCGCCGACCTGTCCGCCGCGGAGTCCGCCGTGCGCGAGGCGAGCGACATCCTGGTGCGGCACGCCAACTCCACCCGGTACGAGCAGGTACGCACCCCGGCACGGCAGCAGATCCGCGAACTGCCCGCCTCCGCGCTGCCCGAGCACGCCCAGAAGTGGGCGGACGCCTTCGCGCCCCGGCTGCGGGTCCTCACCGACGAACTGGAGCAGCTGGAGCGGAACCGGGACTCCATCGTGGACCGGCTGCGCGGCCTCGTGGAGTCCGCGCTGGCCACCCTCAGGTCCGCCCAGCGGCTCTCCCGGCTGCCCGAGGGCCTCGGCGAGTGGTCCGGGCAGGAATTCCTGCGGATCCGGTTCGAGGAGCCCGACCAGGCCACGCTCACCGAGCGGCTCGGCGAGGTCATCGACGAGGCGACCCGCGCGGCCGTGAAGAAGAACTCCGACCTGCGCCGCGACGGCATGTCCCTGCTGCTGCGCGGGGTCGGGGCCGCCCTCCGGCCCAAGGGCGTCGCCGTGGAGATCCTCAAGCCGGACGCGGTGCTGCGCGCCGAGCGGGTGCCGGTCGGACAGATGGGCGACGTCTTCTCGGGCGGGCAGCTGCTGACCGCCGCCATCGCCCTGTACTGCACGATGGCGGCCCTGCGCTCGAACGACCGGGGCCGCGACAAGCACCGCCACGCCGGCACGCTGTTCCTGGACAACCCCATCGGCCGTGCCAACGCGACCTATCTGCTGGAGCTCCAGCGCGCGGTGTCCGACGCCCTCGGGGTGCAGCTGCTGTACACCACCGGCCTGTTCGACACCACCGCGCTCGCCGAGTTCCCCCTGGTCATCCGGCTGCGCAACGACGCCGACCTGAGGGCCGGGCTGAAGTACATCAGCGTCGAGGAACACCTCCGCCCGGGACTGCCGCAGCAGGCCCGGACGGGGGAGGCGGTGCACAGCGAGATCACGGCGACCCGCATGTTCAAGCGGCCGCAGGGCTGAGCGGCACGGCCGTCAGCGGGCGTCCTCCTTCAGCAGGTCCGCGCACTTCTCGCCGATCATCATCGTCGTGACGCACGGGTTGACGGTGACGAGGTCCGGCATCACGGATCCGTCGGCGACCCGGAGGCCCTCGACCCCCTTGACCCGCAGCCGCGGGTCGAGCGGGGCCGCGGGGTCGTCCGCCGCGCCCATCCGCACCGTGCAGGCCGGGTGGTAGACGGTGTTGTGGGTCCGGTGGATGTAGTCCAGCAGTTCGTCGTCGGTGCGGACGTCCGGTCCCGGGGCCAGCTCCGCGCCGGCCCAGCCGCTCAGGGCGGGCCGCGCGGCGATACGGCGGGCCAGCCTCAGGCCGTACGTCATCACCCGTACGTCGTGCTCATGGGTGAAGTACCGGGGGTCCACCCGTGGTTTGTCCCGGTAGTCGCGCGTCCTGAGCCGCACGGTGCCCCGGGACTTCGCCCGGGTGACGTTCGGGGTGAGGCAGAACGCGTTCTCGGAGGTGGGGTAGCCGTGGCGGGCGGTGTTCAGGTCGAACGGCACCGACCCGTAGTGGAACATCAGGTCCGGCCGGTCCAGGCCCGGTTCGGTGTCGTAGAAGATGCCGGCCTCCCACCACTGGCTGGACGTGGTGGGCATGGGCTGTCGCGCCTCCCACATGATCACGCCCTCCGGGTGGTCCTGGAGGTTCTCGCCCACGCCGGGCGCGTCCACCACCACCTGCACGCCGCACTCGCGCAGGTGTCCCGCGGGGCCGATGCCGGACAGCATCAGCAGCTTCGGCGAGTCGATCGCCCCGCAGGAGACGACGACCTCGCGCCGGGCCCGTACCGTCCTGGTGTGGATCAGGTCGGGGTCGAGGTACTCGGCGCCGACGCAGCGCCGCCCCTCCAGGACGAGCCTCTTGGCCCGCACCCCGGTACGGACCTCCAGGTTGGGCCGCTTGCCCATGACCGGGTGGAGGTAGGCCACCGAGGAGGACTGGCGGATGTTGTTCTCGTCGGAGTTGATCTGGAACCAGTTCGCGCCCCGCACCACCGTCGTACCGGTGTTGAAGGCCGTGGTGGGGATGCCCTCCTGGGCGCACGCCTCCAGCAGGGCCGTCCCGCACGGGTCCTCGCCCTTGAGCGTCCGCAGCCGTACCGGGCCGGTGCGGCCGTGGTGGTCGCCGGGGGCGTCGTTGTTCTCCAGGCGCCGGTAGAGCGGGAAGAGGTCGGCGGCGCTCCAGCCCGTACAGCCGCCCGCCGCCCAGTCGTCGAGGTCCTCGGCAGGGGCCCAGAAGGCGATGCAGGAGTTGTGGGAGGAGCAGCCGCCGAGCACCTTGGCACGGGCGTGGCGCATGAAGCTGTTGCCGCTGGCCTGCGGTTCGACCGGGTAGTCCCAGTCGTAGCCGGACTCCAGCAGCCCCATCCAGCGCTCCAGCCGGAGGATGTCGTCGTCGCCGACGTCGCTCGGGCCGGCCTCCAGGACACAGACCGTCACCGCGGGGTCCTCCGACAGCCGGGCCGCGACGACGTTGCCCGCGGTGCCTCCGCCGACCACGACGTAGTCGAACTCTTCGATGTTCATCGGCCCTCCCTCACTCGGCGTCGCTCGTGGGCGCGGCGGATTCCAGCCGGTGCTCGGCGAGGACGCCGGTGCGGTGCCGCTGGACGAACCAGTAGTAGGCGAAGCCGCCGCCCGCGATGATGCCGACGAAGAGCACCGCGCCCCACTGGAAGTACCAGTGGAAGGGCGCGCTCGCGTTGTAGACCGAGGCCCGCGGCCAGATCAGGTTGATCGTCATGCCCAGGCCCCACAGCACGGCCAGCACGTTGACCAGGAGACCCCAACGGCCCAGCGAGAAGCGGCCGTCGCCGGCGGGCTGCCACCTGCCGCGCACCCGGGCCACCAGCATCGGCACGGTCACGCCCAGGTAGGCGAGGTAGATCATGATGATGCCGATGCTGGTGACGACGGTGAAGATCTGCGGCTGGCGGATGTTGACGACCAGGATGGACAGGGCCAGGATCCCGATGATCACCGTCGGCAGCACCGGCGTCTGGAACCGCGGGTGGCACCTGGCGAGCTTCGAGGACGCGGGCAGGTTGTTGTCCCGGGCCATCGCGAAGGCCAGCCGGACCGCTGCGGTGTGGACGGCCAGCGCGCAGACCGTGACCGCGATGAGCACGCACCACAGCATCGCCTTGCCGGCCGTCGAGCCGAGCACGTCCAGCACGATGTACTGAAGACCGTCGGTGGAGAGCCGCTCGCCCTTCAGGCTGGAGACGCTCATCAGCGCCAGCAGCAGGATCAGACCGCCCAGGACGAACGAGGCGACGATCGCGCGGATGATCGCCCGCGGTGCGTTGCGCGTGGGGTCCAGGGACTCCTCGCCGAGCGAGGCGGCCGTGTCGAAGCCGTACATGACGTACGCGGACGCCAGCGACGCGACCAGGAACGCGCCCAGGTACCCGGCGCCGTAGCCCGCGCCCGTGTCGTTGGTCTCCATGACCACCTGCGGGCCGCGCGTGATGTGGACGGCGAACAGGACGATCAGTACGACGGTGGCGATCAGCTCGATGAACACGCCCGCCGTGTTGATCCTCGCCATCAGCTTGACGCCGAAGGCGTTCACCACCGTGGTGAACAGGATCAGCACCGCGGCCAGGATGACCGCGTTGGTCGCCACGTCGTACTTGCCGGTGCCGTCACCCACGAACTGGAACACGTCCGAGATCTGCGGCAGCGTCAGCTGATAGGCCAGCGCCACCGCCGAGATGGACACGATGGACGCGACCAGCATCATCCATCCGGCGAGCCAGCCCAGGTGCCGATTGCCTATCTTCTTCGACCAGTTGTAGACGGACCCGGCGACCGGGTAGCGGGCCGCCAGCTCCGCGAAGCACAGGGCGACCATGAACTGGCCGGCGAAGACCATCGGCCACGACCACCAGTAGGCGGGGCCGCCGCTGCCGTAGCCGAAGTAGAAGAGCTGGAAGGTCCCGGTGAGGATCGAGATGTAGCTGATCCCCGCGGCGAAGGTGTGGAAGTTGCCCAGGGTGCGCTTGAGTTCGGGCCGGTACCCGAACTCGGCGAGTTCGGTGTCGTCGGACTGTCTCGGTGGCTGGATCGTGGTCATGAGCGGGCTCCTGGTATGCCTGAGGGAGGGGAGGGAGCGGCTCGTGCGGGTGCCGAGGTGTGGCGCGCCGCTACCCGGGGATCAGCTGAACCATCCCTGGGGTGCGGGGCTGGTGTTGCGCCAGATGTGTTTGGTCTCGCGGTACTCGGCGAGCCCGGACGGGCCCAGTTCGCGCCCGGATCCGGACTGTTTGAAGCCGCCCCACTCGGCCTGCGGGACGTACGGGTGGTAGTCGTTGATCCAGACCGTGCCGAGCCGCAGCGCGGCCGCCACCCGCGCGGCCTTCGCCTCGTCCCGGGTCCACACGGCCCCGGCCAGGCCGTAGACGGTGTCGTTGGCCAGGCGCACGGCCTCGTCCTCGCCGGTGAAGCGCTCCACGGTGAGGACCGGTCCGAAGGACTCCTCCCGGACCACCGACATCCCGGCGGCGCACTCGTCCAGCACCGTGGGAGGGTAGTAGAAGCCCTGGTCGAGCCCGGGACCGGAGGGGCGGGTTCCGCCGCAGCGCAGGACCGCGCCCTCGGCGACACCCCGGGCCACGTACTCCTCGACCTTGGCGCGGTGCGCCGCGGAGATCAGCGGGCCGGTCTGCGCCCGCTCGTCGAAGGGCCCGCCGAGCCGGATCTCCACGGCCCGCCGGACGACCTCGTCCACCAGCCGGTCGTGCAGCGAATCCTCCACCAGCAGCCGGGCACCGGCCGAGCAGACCTGCCCCGAGTGCAGGAACACCGCCGTCAGGGCCATGTCGACGGCCGTGTCGAAGTCGGCGTCCGCGAAGACGATGTTGGGGTTCTTGCCGCCGAGTTCCAGCGCGACCTTCTTCACCGTCCCGGCCGCGGCCGCCATCAGCCGCCGCCCGGTCTCCGGGCCGCCGGTGAAGGAGACGAGATCGACGTCCGGATGGTCGGCCAGCGGCGCGCCCGCCTCGGGGCCGGCGCCGAGGACCAGGTTGCCGGTTCCGGCGGGCAGCCCCGCCTCGTGGAGCAGCCGCATCAGATGGATCGCGGTGTGCGGGGTCAGCTCGCTCGGCTTCAGTACGAAGGTGTTGCCGGCGGCGAGCGCGGGCGCCACCTTCCACGCCGTCTGGAGCAGCGGGTAGTTCCAGGGCGTGATGAGCGCGCACACACCGACCGGTTCGTGCACCACCCGGCTGTCGATGCCGTCCGCTCCGGTGTCCACGACCCGGCCGGACTCCTCACCTGCGACGAGCCCTCCGAAGTAGCGGAAGCAGGCGGCCACGTCGTCGACGTCGTACTCGCTCTCCACCAGCCGTTTTCCGGTGTCCAGCGACTCCGCGCGGGCGATCCGGTCCTTGTCGCGGACCAGGAGTTCGGCCACGCGCAGCAGCAGGGCGCCGCGCTCCTGAGCCGGAGTGCGCGGCCAGGGACCGGTGTCGAAGGCGCGGCGGGCGGCGCCGATCGCCTCCGCCGTGTCCTTGCCGCCGGCCTCGTCCACGGTTCCCACCCGCGAGCCGTCCGCGGGGCACCGGATCTCCCGGGTCCGCCCGTCGAGCGCGCCCCGCCACTCGCCGTCAATGAACAGGTCCGGCATGGCCGCCTCCCAGCTTGTCGAGGACCCACGCGTGGAAGATCCCGAGGTGATGCTCGTTGGGGACCAGCACACCACCACCCCGGTACGCGCGGGACGCCATCGCGGGCTGTGTCCGCTCGCACGCCTCGAAGTCCTGCTCGTTGACCCGGTGGAACAGCTCCACCGACTTCGACACGTCGGCGCCGGACGCCACCACCTCGGGCGCGTACAGCCAGTCGCACTCGACGACCGTGCGGTCCTCGGCCAGCGGGAACATGCGGTGCACGATCACGTGGTCCGGCACCAGGTTGACGAAGACCGTCGGTTTGACGGTGATGGCGTAGTAGCGGCGGTCCTGGTCGGCCGAGACCTCGGGGAGCCGGTCGAAGCCCGCGCTGCCGTCGACCGTGAAGCCCTTCACCTCCGCGCCGAACTCGGCGCCGTGGCCGACGTAGTACTGGGCGGCGTAGCCGTCGGCGAACTCCGGCAGCACCTCGGTGAGTTCGGGGTGGATCGTGGCGCAGTGGTAGCACTCCATGAAGTTCTCGACGATCAGCTTCCAGTTGGCCCGCACGTCGTAGGTGATCCGCCGGCCGAGGGCGAGCCGTTCGGTGCCGTAGTGCTCGATGGCCGCCGCGTCGCCGAGCCGTTCAACGGCGGCGCCGAGCACGGTCTCCTCGAAGGAGGGGGGTTCGTCGGCGAGGCACACCCAGGCGTAGCCGAGCCACTCGCGCAGCGCCACCTTGATCAACCCGTACGCGACCCGGTCGACGTCGGGCATCTTGATCAGGTTGGGGGCGGCGATCAGCGTACCGTCGAGGTCGTACGTCCAGGCGTGGTACGGGCACTGGAGGGTGCGCCGGACCTCACCGGAGTCCTCCGTGCACAGCCGCGCCCCACGGTGACGGCAGACGTTGAGGAAGGCGCGCAGCTCGCCCTTGCGGGTCCGGGTGATGAGGACGTTCTCACGGCCGACCTGGACCGTGCGGAAGGCGCCCGGCCGGTCGAGGTCGGCGCTGCGGACGGCGCAGAACCACATCGACTCGAAGATGTGTTCCTGTTCCTGCCGGAAGACTCCGGGGTCGGTGTAGTAGTGGCCCGGCAGCGTCGCGATGAGGCTCGGGGGCAGGGGTGTCGTCGTCACGGGTGCTCCTCAGGCGGGCGCGGCGGCGAGGCGGGCGGGGTCGAACAGGCCGATGGGGTGCGGGGTGGAGCCGGTCAGCGCGAGGTCGGCGAGGATCTCCCCGACCACGGGCACGAACTTGAAGCCGTGCCCCGAGAACCCGCAGGCGACGGTGACCGACCCGGGGTGGGCCGGGTGGGGGGCGATGACGAAGTGCTCGTCGGGGGAGTTGGAGTACATGCAGGTCGCGGCCTTGAGGAAGGCGCCGGGCAGGTCGGGGATGCAGCCCGCCATCTGCTCCGCCATCGCCTCGACCTCGTGGTCGTGGACCGTGCGGTCGATGGTCTCCGGGGTGGTGATCGCGCCCTTGCGGAAGAAGGCCACCTTGGCGCCCTGGCCGGGGCCGTCGATCGCCGGGAATCCGTAGACCTGGACGCCGTCGGCGTCCTCCCAGATGTAGATGGGGTGGCGCTCCGGGCGGAACGCCTCGACGCCGTTCCTCGGCTGGAACCAGTACATGACCTGCCGCTCGATGGTGAACGGCACGCCGAGGTCGGTGAGGAGCCGCGGTGCCCACGCGCCCGGGCAGATCACCAGCCGGCCCGCGGTGTAGGTGTTCTCCCCGGTGTGCACGCGCACGCCGTCCCGGTAGGGTTCCCAGCGGGTCATCGGCTCGTCGAAGTGCAGGTCGGCGCCCTGCCGGGTGGCGAGTTGGAGGTGGGCGGCGACCGTGTTCTCCGGGCGCAGCAGGCCGGCTTTCCTCTCGTACAGCGCCACCTCGTCGTCCCGGGGTGTGAGCGTCGGGAAGCGGCGGCGCAGCTCCTTGGCGTCGAGCATCTCGTGCGGCAGGTCCCACTGGCGGGCCGACCGCAGCGAGCCGGAGACGGCCAGCGTGTCGGGGCGGCCGACCATCACACCGCCGCACAGGGTGGCGATGTCCCGGCCGGTGGCCCGTTCCAGCTCGTCGTACAGCTCGTAGGCCCGCAGCAGCAGTGGTACGTAGGCGGGGTCCTCGAAGTAGGACTGGCGGGTGATGCGGGAACCGCCGTGGCTGGAGCCCCGGTTGTGGACCGGGCCGAACTTCTCCAGGCCGAGGACCCGGGCGCCGCGGGCGGAGAGGTGATGGGCGGCGGCGCTGCCCATACCGCCGAGACCGACGACGATCACGTCGTACGTGGGTGACATCTGCGCGTCTCCTGACGTGCGGCCGCTAGCGGCGGATGCGGGTCATCTTCGGGTCGAACAGGGGCTCTTCGGCGACGGTGGCCGGGAGCCGCTCGCCGAAGTACTCGATGTGCACGGCCGTCCCGGCGGGCAGCACCGGCAGCCAGGCGTACGCGACGCAGCGGCCGAGGGTGTAGCCGTACGCCGCGCTGGTCACGTAGCCGGACGGGACTCCGCCCACCAGGACGGGCTCCTTGCCGAGGACGACGTGGGCGGGGTCGTCCAGGAGCAGTGGGGTGAGCCGGCGTTCCCCCGGCCGGTCGGTGAGCGCGTCGCGGCCGAGGAACTCCTTGTCGGGGCGGACGGCGAACCCGAGGCCCGCCTCGTACGGGTCGTGCTCGTCGGTCATGTCGACGCCCCAGGCCCGGTACCCCTTCTCCAGGCGCAGGGAGTTGAAGGCCGAGCGGCCCGCAGCGATCACACCGAGGTCCCGGCCCGCCTCCCAGAGGGTGTCCCACAGGCGCAGGCCCAGATCGGCGGTGGTGTAGAGCTCCCAGCCCAGCTCGCCGACGTAGGACAGGCGCAGGGCGGTGACCGGAACGTGCCCGAGGTAGGTCTCCTTCGCGCGGAAGTAGCCGAAGCCCTCGTGCGAGAAGTCGTCGGCGGTGAGGGGCTGGACGAGGTCACGGGCGAGCGGGCCCCAGACACCTATGCAGCAGGTACCGGAGGTGATGTCTCTGAGCTGGACGTCCTCGGGGGCGTGGCGGGCCAGCCAGTCCAGGTCGGCGGGGGAGTTGGCGCCGACCTGGAAGCGGTTAGGTGCGAGCCGGGCCACCGTGAGGTCGGAGCGGATGCCTCCGGTCCGGTCCAGGAGGAGGGTGTAGGTGACCGCGCCGGGCTTCTTGCGGAGGTTGTTGGTGGTCATCCGGTCGAGGAAGCCGAGGGCTCCGGGTCCGGTGACCTCCAGCCGGCGCAGGGGTGTCATGTCGTACAGGGCGACCTTCTCGCGGGTCGCGCGCGCCTCCGCGGCGGCGATGGGGGACCAGTACCGGGAGGACCACGCGTCGCGCGGCGGGAGCCGGAGTCCGTCGGCGAGGGGCGCGTTCGCCTCGTACCAGTGGGGGCGTTCCCAGCCGCCGCCCTCCAGGAAGAACGCTCCGAGCCGCTCCTGGCGGGCGTGAAAGGGGCTCACGCGCAGGGGACGCGGCCGCTCCATGGGCTGGAGGGGGTGGAGAACGTCGTACACCTCGACGAACTGCTGTGAACCGCGCTCACGGACGTACGCCGGTGAACGCTGTACCTCCTCGAACCGCGTGAGGTCGCACTCGTGCACGTCGACGGCGGGCCGCCCGTCCACCATCCACTCGGCAACGGCTTTGGCGACACCGGCGGAGTGCGTGACCCAGACCGCCTCGGCCAGCCAGAAGCCGCGCAGCCGCCGTGACTCGCCGAGCACCGGCATGCCGTCCGGGGTGAAGGAGAAGACGCCGTTGAAGCCCTCCTCGATCCCGGAGTCGCGCAGGGCCGGGATCAGCCAGCGGCAGTCGTCCCAGCTCGGCGCCCAGTCCTCCGGGGTGAAGGGGAACGACGAGGGCATGTCCAGGCTGCGGGCGCGGGCCTCGTCGTAGGGCAGCACCGCGAACGGGTCCACGGGCAGCGGCCGGTGGGCGTAGGAGCCGATACCGAGCCGGTCGGTGTGCTCCCGGAAGTACAGGTCGCGGTCCTGGAAGCGGAGGATCGGCCTCGACGCCTCCTCCTCGTGAGCGGCCAGCTCGGGCAGCGGCTTCGTCCGCGCGTACTGGTGGGCGAGGGGCTGCAGCGGTACGTCGACCCCGGCCATGCGGCCGATCACGGGGCCCCAGAACCCGGCGGCCGACACGACGTGGTCCGCGGGGAAGGTGCCCCGGTCGGTGACGACCGCGGTGACCCTGCCCCCCTCCTGTTCGATGCCGGTGACGGTGTGCCGGTCCAGGAAGCGGGCGCCCCTCGCGGTGGCCCGGTCCATCTGGGCGCGGGCGGCCGGCAGGGCGCGGGCCAGGCCGTCGTCGGGGGTGTGGAGGCCGCCCAGGACGGCCGACTCCTCGATCAGCGGCCAGAGTTCCTTGCAGCGGGCGGCGCTGACGATCTCGCCGCGGATGCCCCAGGCGGCGGCGTAGCCGGCCCTGCGGTGGAGTTCGGCGAGGCGTTCGGGGGTGGTCGCCAGCTCCAGACCTCCCACCGGCTGGAAGCAGGGAACTCCGTCGACGGTCAGCGCGTTGAACTTCTCGACCGTGTACCGGGCGAACTCGGCGAGTGTCCTGGACGGGCTGGTCCGGAAGACGAGACCCGGGGCGTGGGAGGTCGAGCCGCCGGGGGCGGGCAGGGGGCCCTGTTCGAGGACGGTGACGTCGGTCCAGCCGCGCGCGGTCAGTTCGTCGGCGAGCGAGCAGCCGACGATGCCGGCGCCGATGACGACCACGCGGGGGGACTGGCTTTCGGGCGTGCTGGACATGCCCCTCCTTGCCGGGGTGGGGTGAACGCGCTCAGGGATGCCGGGACACGGGCGGACGACGGGACGTTCGAAGCACGCCCGGGAGGGCCCTAAGGACCCTGGAGGACCACCACCGAGCGCAGGACCTCGCCCCGGTGCATCTTGGCGAACGCCTCCTCGACCTGGTCGAGGGCGATCGTCTCGGTCACGAAGGCGTTGAGGTCCAGCAGCCCGTACAGGTACTGGTCGATGAGGAACGGGAAGTCCCGGCTCGGCAGACAGTCGCCGTACCAGGAGGACTTGATCGCGCCGCCGCGGGAGAACACGTCGAGCAGGGGGAGTTCGACCGTCGTCTCCGGGGAGGGGACGCCCACCTGGACCAGCAGGCCGGCGTGATCGCGCATGTAGAACGCCTGCTTGAACGTCTCGGGCCGTCCCACCGCGTCGATCGCGATGTCCACGCCGTGGCCGTCGGTGAGGGCCCGTACCGCCTCCACCGGATCGGTGCCGCGGGAGTTGACGGTGTGGGTGGCGCCGAACCGCTCCGCCTGGTCGAGCTTCCTGTCGTCGACGTCCACGGCGATGACCTTCATGGCGCCGTTGAGGCAGGCGCCCGCGATGGCCGCGTTGCCGACCCCGCCGCAGCCGATGACGGCGACCGAGTCACCTCGGCCGACGTTGCCGGTGTTCACGGCGGCACCGTACCCGGCCATCACTCCGCAGCCGATGAGTCCGGCGGCCTCGGGGCGTGCCGCCGGGTCGATCCTGACCGCCTGTCCCGCGGCGACCAGGGTCTTCTCCGCGAAGGCGCCGATGCCCAGGGCGTTGCTGAGCGGGGTGCCGTCGAGCAGGGTCATGGGCTGGACCGCGTTGCGTGAATCGAAGCAGTACCAGGGGCGGCCGCGGAGGCAGGAGCGGCAACCGCCGCAGGGGGCCCGCCAGGCGAGGACCACGTAGTCGCCGGGCGCGAGGTCGGTGACGCCCTCGCCGACCGCCTCCACGGTGCCGGCCGCCTCGTGCCCCAGCAGGAACGGGAACTCGTCGTTGATCGCGCCCTCGCGGTAGTGCAGATCCGTGTGGCACACCCCGCACGCCTGCACGGTGACCAGAACCTCCCCGGGCCCCGGATCGGGCACGAGGATCGTCCGCACCTCGACGGGTGCGCCCTTCTTCACAGCGACTACGGCACGGACCTCGTGTGGCACGACAAGCTCCTCTGCTGTTGCGCAATGCACGATGGGTTGCGCGATGAGGAACATATTGAGAACGCCATCAAGCGGCCGTCAAGAGGGGCGAGTTAACCCTTGGCAAAAGGCGCGGGCCGGTGGAAACGTGCCGGACACACAGCGGCGCGGGACCAGGTCTTCCCGGTCCCGCGCCGCTCTGCTCGCTGTTCTCGGCCGGCTGTCTCCGTCAGGCCGCGCGCCCATCGGCTCGAGGTCGGGCGCCCGTAAGGGCGTGGTCCGACCGGCCGGTTGTCCGCCGGACCGTGGGTCAGAAGCCGTACCCCATCCGGCGCGACAGCTCCGCCCCCGCCGCCACGATGCGCTTGGCCACCTCGGGCAGCCGGTCGGCGTTGAGCCGGTAGACCGGCCCGGAGACGCTGATCGCCGCGATCACCTTGCCGTCGTGCGAACGCACCGGGGCCGCCACGGCGGCCAGCCCCAGCTCCAGCTCCTCGGCCGTGATCCCGTACCCCTGCTCGACGACCGCCTCCAGCTCCCCGCGGAGCATGGCGGCGCCGGTGATCGTGCGGTCGGTGAACCGCGGCAGCGGACGGGCCAGCAGGCCCTCCCGCAGGGTGGGCGGCATGTGCGCGAGCAGCACCTTCCCGCTGGACGTGGCGTGCAGCGGGGTGCGTCTGCCGAGCCAGTTCTGGGCTGTCACCGACGCGGTGCCGCGGGCCTGCATGATGTTGACCGCCGCGTCGTCGTCGAGGACCGCGATGTTGACGGTCTCGCCCAGTTCGTCGGCGACCTCCCGGCAGACCGGGACGCCCTCCTGGGAGATGTCCAGCCGCACGGCCGCCGCCCCCGCGAGGCGCAGCACGCCGGCCCCCAGGTAGTACTTGCCGCGGTCCTTCGCCTGGGCCACCAGGCCACGGTTCTCCAGGACTCCGAGCAGCCGGAAGGCGGTCGACTTGTGTACGTCCAGCTCGTCGGCGATCTCGGTGACGCCCGCCTCACCGAGCCGGGCGAGGATCTCCAGGACGCTGACGGCCCGGTCCACCGACTGCACGGCGCTCGCCGCGCCCCTGCCGCCCTGTTTCTCCGCGCCCGCCGTCCTCGCGGCCGGGCCGGACTGCTGTCTCTGCGTGCGGGTCATGGCTCAACTCTCACCACCTGGGGGCCCGGTTCGGGCCGCATCTGCGGGAAACCCTTGACGCGGCGGTCACCCCGCCCGGATTCTGTTGCGCATAGCGCTTGCTCGTGCGCCATACGAAACATCATGTTACCGAAGCGTCCGGTCCTCGGAAGGGGCCGAGCAGCACGTACGGCCCTTCGGGGGCGCGGCACGCTTCAGTTCCGTCTCTCCTTCCATGTTCTCCCGCCGGACCGACCGACGAAGGTCGACGCCCGGCACTCCCTGCCGCACCAGGGCCACATCCGCCGTACCCGAACCACATCCGCCGCTTGTGAGCCACATCCGTCCGGACTCCGCGTCCAGGACCGAGAGGGGGGCCCGTGATTCCCGTCTGCCGCCTCGAAGACCTCCCCGAGGGTGAGTCCGTCCGCATCGGGACGACCCCGCCCGTCGCCGTGTTCCGCACCGACGACGGTGAGCTGTACGCCATCGACGACACCTGCACCCACCAGGACGCCTCGCTCTCCGAGGGCTGGCTGGAGGGCTGTCTGATCGAATGCCCGCTGCACGCCGCCTCGTTCGACCTGCGCACGGGTGAGCCGACCTGCCTGCCCGCCCGCCGTGCCGTCCGCACCCACCGGGTCACGGTCGACGACGGCGTCATCCATGTCCACCTGGCGGTGGAGGAGGGTACGGCCGCATGATGAGGACCGTGACGGTCGTCGGTGCCTCCCTCGCCGGGCTGTACGCGGCCCGGGAACTGCGCGCCCAGGGCTTCGACGGGCGCCTGGTGATCGTCGGCGACGAACCCCACCACCCCTACGACCGACCTCCCCTCTCCAAGGACTTCCTCACCGGCCGGGCCGACGAGGGCCGACTCGCCCTCACCGACGCCGAGGAGCGCGCGGAACTCGGTGCCGACTGGCTGCTCGGCACCAGGGCCCTGGGCCTCGACGCCCGCGGGCGTGCGGTGCTGCTCGACGACGGTCGTGCCCTGCCCACCGACGGTGTCGTCGTCGCCACCGGCGCCTCGGCCCGCCGGCTTCCCGGCGACGGCCTCGGAGGCGTCCACACCTGGCGCACCCTGGACGACGCCCGTGCCCTGCGCGCCGGGATCGCCGGCTCTTTGCGCCGGGTCGTCGTCATCGGGGGCGGCTTCATCGGGGCCGAGACCGCCTCCTCGTGCGCCCTCCTCGGCCATGCCGTCACGGTGGTCGAGGCCGCCCCCCTTCCGCTCGTGGGCCAACTCGGCCCGGAGATGGCCGCCGTGTGCGCCGCCCTGCACCGACGCGGCGGGGTGCGCCTCCTCACCGGCGTCGGAGTCGCCGGACTGCGGGGCGCGGCCGCCGTCACCGGAGTGGCGCTGACGGACGGACGTGTCCTCGATGCCGACGTCGTCATCGTCGGCATCGGGGCCGTCCCCAACGCCGGCTGGCTGGCGGGGTCCCCGGTCTCCGTGCACGACGGCGTCGTGACCGACGAGGGCTGCCTGACCGCGCTGCCCCAGGTGGCCGCCGTCGGTGACGTCGCCCGGGTGGGCGGGGTCCGCGCGGAACACTGGACCTCCGCGACGGAACAACCCCGGGTGGCCGTCACCAACCTGCTCGCCGGGCACACGGTCGAAACGGCGGGCTCCGTGCCCTACTTCTGGTCCGACCAGTACGGCGCACGCATCCAGTTCGCGGGCCGTCACGGTGTGGGCGACACCCTGCGGGTCCTGGAGGGCGGCATCACGGCGGGCGCACCGGCCGAGGGCGGCCTGCTCGCCGTGTACGAGCGGGACGGCCACGTCACGGCGGTGCTGGGAGTGGACCGGCCACGCCCGTTCACACGGGTGCGGCGGGAACTGGGGGAGCGGGCGGACGGGGTGGCCCGGCGGCCGTCCGGCGAGGTGCCGGGCTCTGACGCTGGGTGCCGGTGTCGGTGCGCGACGCATCAACCGGCCGGAGGATGATGGCGCACGCCGCCTCAGGAGTGCGACAGCTGCCCCGCGCCGCCGCGCCCGGGTATCCGCTCCTGGGCCCGCTCGGCCGCCTTCGCCTGGCGCCGTGCCCTGCGCCGCTCCCGCCGCAGTGCCCGCGCGGTGCTCGCCGGGGTCGAGACCACCCCGTTGCGCTGGTTCCAGACCTGGCGCGTCACCCAGACGTCCAGCGCGCCCCACGTGGCGACCACCGTGCTGGCCACGCTGCTCAGCACCATCGGGAACGCCAGCCAGGACCCGGCCAACGTGCACAGGAAGGCCACCATCGCCTGGATCAGCGTGACGGCGATGATCAGGACGGCGCGCACCGCCGCCGTCCTAACCGGGTCGGGCATCCGGCGCCGCCTGGCCGGTTCCTCGACCCACAGCGGCCGGTAGGGCGTCCGGGTCTCCTCCTGCTCGTACCGCTCGCTCCGTTGGTGCGCCTCCGGCAACTCCCGCCCCTTCGCCGGTGCTTCGCCCCGGGCCGCCGGGATGCCGAGATCCGGTGGCCGAGGGCTCCGAGGCACCGTCGAGGATGCCGTCGCTCCGCCGTCGTCGGGCGCCCTGCGCCGCTCCACCGTGCCCATCACCGTGTCACTCCCCACCGCCGGCAGACCACTCACATCCATGTCCGAAGACCCGTACTGCAGTGGCTGCCCGGCTTGCGCTGATTTACGCCGCCGGGAGGCGAGACACGGCTCCTGTGGCCGATTCCGCCCCCGTTTCCCATGAAGAAGGACGAACGACCTCGCCCGAAGATTCCCAACCAGGGAAAAATTCCGGCCAATTGGCATGGCGCGTGCGCGAGGCCGTCACGAACGGCCGAGGCCGGATTCCGGGAGGCAATCTCACCCAATGGCCGGACAACTCCGCATCTCTCGCCGTCGGTGCGGAAGTTCAGGTTCCGGACGGCTCTTCGAGTTACGTGCGCGTCGGTAGTAGGCTCGCGCCGTTTGTTGACGCACATGTGTACCCCCGGCCGGCGGGGGTCGAGCTGGGGGAGGCCATGCGCTTTCGCGGGAAGTCCATCCGCCGGAAGATCGTGGCGTTGCTTCTCGTGCCGCTGGTGTCCCTGACTGCGATCTGGGGATTCGCCACGGTACTGACGGGTCGCGAGGCACAAGAGCTGTTCAACGTGTCGTCCGTCGTGGAGAAGATCGGCTACCCGATCGAGGACACCGTCCGTGTCCTCCAGCAGGAGCGCCGGCAGACACTCGTCCACCTCGCCGACCCGCGCGCCTCCGACGGGCTCACCGCCCTGAGGCGCAGCCGCAGCGCCACCGACGACGCCATCGCCGAGATCCGCAGCAACGCCAAGGATCCCGATGTCCGCGACGCCATGGGCCAGGGCACGGACGAACGCCTGGCCGCCGTCATGGACGCGTTCGACGGGATCAGTTCCCTGCGCCGCAGCGTCGAGGACGGCACCGTCGACCGGGAGACCGCGCTCAACCTCTACAACAGCCTGGTCGACCCCTGCTACGTACTGCTCGCCAACCTCCATGTCGTGGACAACGTGGAGATGGACAAGCAGTACCGGGCCCTGGTCAATCTCGCCCGCGCGAGGGAACTGCTCTCCCGGGAGGACGCCCTCCTCGGTTCCGCGCTGATCGTCGGCAGGCTCTCGCACAAGGAGATCCGCGATGTCTCCGACTACGCCGCCCAGCGCAGCCTGCTCTACGACGTCAACCTCCCGCTGCTGCCCTCCTGGGAGCGGGACCGCTTCACCCGCTTCTGGAAGAACGCCGCCAGCGCCCCACTGCGCGTGGCCGAGCAGTCCGCCGTCTCCGTCGGCCCCGGCGCCCCCAGTGGTGTCACCGCGAAGAGCTGGGACGTCGCCGCCGGCAACGTCCTGGAGGAGCTGGCCGAGCTCAACGACCAGGCGGGCGACCGCTACCAGGACCGGGTCCGACCGGTCGCGATGGGCGTCATCGCCAAGGCGGCGGTAGCCGGCGCCCTCGGACTGGTCGCCCTGCTGCTCTCCCTCTTCCTCTCGGTGCGCATCGGCCGCGGCCTCATCCGCGATCTGCGCCAACTGCGCCTGGACGCCCACGAGGCGTCCGGGGTACGGCTCCCCAGCGTCATGCGCAGGCTGTCGACCGGCGAACAGGTCGACGTCGAGACCGAGGTCCCGCGCCTGGAGTTCGACCGGAACGAGATCGGCGAGGTCGGCCAGGCGCTCAACACCCTCCAGCGCGCCGCCGTCGAGGCCGCCGTCAAACAGGCCGAACTGCGGGCCGGTGTCTCCGAGGTCTTCGTCAACCTCGCCCGCCGCAGCCAGGTCCTCCTCCACAAGCAGCTCACCCTCCTCGACACGATGGAACGCCGGACCGAGGACACCGACGAACTCGCCGACCTGTTCCGCCTCGACCACCTGACCACGCGTATGCGCCGGCACGCCGAGGGCCTGGTGATCCTCTCCGGGGCCGCCCCCTCCCGCCAGTGGCGCAAGCCCGTCCAGCTCATGGACGTGGTGCGGGCCGCCGTCGCCGAGGTCGAGGACTACGAGCGCATCGAGGTCCGCAGGCTGCCCCGCGTCGCCGTCACCGGCCCGGCCGTCGCGGACCTCACCCATCTCGTGGCCGAACTCCTGGAGAACGCGACCGTGTTCTCCCCGCCGCACACCGCCGTCCAGGTGCTCGGCGAACGGGTCGCCAACGGCTTCACCCTGGAGATCCACGACCGCGGACTCGGCATGGCCGCCGACGCGCTCCTGGACGCCAACCTGCGGCTCGCCGAGACCCCCGAGTTCGAGCTGTCCGACACCGACCGGCTCGGTCTCTTCGTCGTCAGCCGGCTCGCCCAGCGCCAGAACGTCCGGGTCTCTCTCCAGCCCTCCCCGTACGGCGGCACCACCGCCGTGGTGTTCATCCCCGACGCCCTGCTGACGGACGACGTGCCCGACACCAACGGCATCGGCTTCCGGCTGGACCGCCCCGGCCCCTCGAAGGAGGCCGAGCTGGAGGAGACCCGCAGGCTGGAGGAGAGCCGCCGCTCCGCCCTGGCCCAGGTGCCCGTACAGCTGCCGGGCCTGCCCACCCAGCTGCTGGACGGGCCCGTCGAACTGGAGGCGCCGGTCGACCTGGACGCCCTCGACGACTTCGCGGACGAGGAGGACGGCGAGCGCGGCGGTCTGTTCCGGCCGCGCCGCTCCCACCTCTCCCGCGCGCAGGACGGTCCCGCGACGCGCCACGAGCCGATGAGCACCGGCGGCCCGGTCCAGGAGTCCGGACAGGACCCATCCGGTTCGGCGGTCCCGGGTCCCCGGCGCCACACGCCGAAGCTCGTCAGCTCGCACGGGCGGCCGGTCTCCGAGCAGCGGCTCCGCCGGGCCGACACCCCCGGAGAGCCCTCCGCGCCCCAGGGGCGCCCGGAGCCGGGTGCCCCCGCACCCCTGCCGACCCGGCGCCGGGGAGCCTCCCCGACCCGTCGCGGCGCCGGCACCCCCGACCCGGCGGCCGAGCGGTCCGCCGCGGGAGAGCCCACGGGCCGGGACCGCTCCGGGGAGCCCCCCGCGCTTCCCCGGCGCACCCGGCGCGCCGAGATCGAGTCCAGCAACGCGAACCCGCAGGACCGGCGGACCGAGGCCGAGCCGCCGCAGGACGGTCCCGTCACGGGGCCGCTGCCCCGGCGTGTTCGCCAGGCCAACCTCGCCCCACAGCTGAAACGGGATCCCGCCCGACCGACCGAGGGCCCGGAAGAGCCCGTCGAACGGGACGCCGACGAGGTGCGCAGCCGCATGGCCTCGCTCCAGCGCGGCTGGCAGCGCGGCCGCGAGGAGAACGCCGCGGGCGACGATGCCCAGAGCAGCGGCACAGCACGACGAGGAACGACTAAGGGGGACGGTCGATGACCGCACCGAAGGTGACCGACCACACCGCGCCCACGGCGTCCGGCGAGCTCAACTGGCTCCTCGACGACCTGGTGGACCGCGTCGCCAGCATCCGCAGGGCCGTCGTGCTCTCCGGGGACGGCCTCGCGACCGGGGCGTCCAAGGACCTGACCCGGGAGGACAGCGAGCACCTCGCCGCCGTCGCGTCCGGCTTCCACAGCCTCGCCAAGGGCGTGGGCCGGCACTTCGAGGCGGGCAGTGTGCGGCAGACGGTCGTCGAGCTCGACGACGCCTTCCTCTTCGTGACGGCCGCCGGTGACGGCAGCTGCCTGGCCGTTCTCTCCGACGCCGACTCCGATGTCGGCCAGGTCGCCTACGAGATGACCCTCCTGGTGAAGCGAGTCGGTGTGCATCTGGGCACCGCTCCACGCACCGATCTGTCCGCGGGCGGGTAGTGGGATGACATGAGCGCAGACGGTCAGGGAAGAAGCCATTGGTTCGACGACGAGGCAGGACCTGTCGTCCGTCCGTACGCCATGACACGGGGCCGCACCACGAGTGCGGCCCAGCACCGCCTCGATCTCATCGCGGTGGTCGTCACCGAGTCCCACGGCGACGACCCGGAAGAGGACTCGACCCTGTCCCCGGAACACGTGGACATCGTCGACCTGTGCCGTGACACCCCTCAGTCCATCGCCGAACTCGCCGCCGAACTCGACCTCCCGATCGGAGTGGTCAGGGTGCTCGTCGGTGACCTCGTGGCCGGGGAACTCGTCCACGTCAACCGGCCCGTCCCGCCGGCCGAACTGGTCGATGAGAGTATCCTGCGCGACGTGATCAACGGCCTCCGGGCGCTGTGACCGGCGCGGAAGCGGGGTACTGACGTGACTGGCTGGCAGTTCTGGGTCGACCGGGGCGGCACCTTCACCGACATCGTCGCGCGACGCCCCGACGGCCGGCTGCTCACCCACAAACTCCTCTCGGAGAACCCGGCGCGCTATTCCGACGCCGCCGTCGCGGGAGTGCGCCTGCTGATGAAGGGCTCCGACGAGCCCGTCGACACCGTCCGCATGGGCACCACCGTCGCCACCAACGCCCTCCTCGAACGCGAGGGCGAACGCACCCTCCTCGTCGTCACCCGGGGCTTCCGCGACGCCCTGCGCATCGCCTACCAGAACCGCCCCCGCATCTTCGCCCGCCGCATCGAACTCCCCGAGCCGCTCTACGAACGGGTCGTCGAGGTCGACGAGCGCGTCGCCGCCGACGGAACCGTCCTGCGCGCCCCGGACCTGGAAGCCCTCGCCGGACCACTGCGCCGTGCCTACGACGACGGAATCCGCGCCGTCGCCGTACTGTGCATGCACAGCCATCTCCACCCGGCCCACGAACAGGCCGTGGGACAACTGGCCGCCCGGACCGGATTCCCCCAGATCTCGCTGTCCAGCGAGGTCAGCCCCCTGATGAAGCTCGTCCCGCGCGGAGACACCGCCGTGGTCGACGCCTACCTCTCGCCCGTGCTGCGCCGCTACGTCCGGCACGTCGCCGACGAACTGCGCGACGTCCGGCTGATGTTCATGCAGTCCAACGGCGGCCTGGCCGAAGCCGGACAGTTCCGCGGCAAGGACGCCGTCCTGTCCGGCCCGGCCGGCGGCATCGTCGGCATGGCCCGGATGTCGCAGCTGGCCGGATTCGACCGGGTCATCGGCTTCGACATGGGCGGCACCTCCACCGACGTGTCGCACTTCGCGGGCGAGTACGAACGCGTCTTCACCACACAGATCGCCGGGGTCCGGCTGCGCGCGCCCATGCTGGACATCCACACCGTCGCGGCGGGAGGCGGCTCCGTCCTGCACTTCGACGGATCCCGCTACCGGGTGGGACCCGATTCCGCGGGAGCGGACCCCGGGCCGGCCTGCTACCGAGGCGGTGGCCCGCTCACCGTCACCGACGCCAACGTCATGCTCGGCCGCATCCAACCGGCTTACTTCCCCCAGGTGTTCGGCCCGGGCGGCGACCAGCCGCTCGACGCCGAGCTGGTCCGCACCCGATTCACCGCCCTCGCCGACCGGATCAGGGAGCGGACCGGCGACGACCGCAGTCCCGAGCAGGTCGCAGACGGTTACCTCCACATCGCCGTCGCCAACATCGCCAACGCCGTCAAGCGGATCTCCGTGCAGAAGGGCCACGACGTCACCCGCTACGCCCTCACCACTTTCGGCGGCGCGGGCGGCCAGCACGCGTGCAGGGTCGCCGACTCGCTCGGCATCCGCACCGTCCTCGTCCCGCCCATGGCGGGCGTCCTGTCCGCACTCGGAATCGGACTCGCCGACACCACGGCCATGCGCGAGCAGTCCGTCGAGGCCCCCCTGACGGCCGCCTCGATGCCGGACGTCCTCAAGACCGCGGACGACCTCGAAGCGGCCGCCCGCACCGAACTCCTCGCCGAGGACGTCCCCGAGGACCGCGTCGACGTCGTACGCCGGGCCCAGCTCCGCTACGACGGCACCGACACCGCCCTCACCGTCGGGCTGGCCGAGCCCGACACCATGCGCCGCACCTTCGAAGAACGTCATCGCGCCACGTACTCCTTCGTCCTCGACCGCCCGATCGTCGTCGAAGCCCTCTCCGTCGAAGCCACCTGCATCACCGAAGCCCCCGATCTCTCCACCCCGGCCACTCGCCGGGACCACCCCCAACCCCCCGGTACCGTCCGCCTGCACACGGGCGGCACCTGGCGCGAGGTACCCCTCCACCGCCGTGAGGACCTCCCTCCCGGCGAAGCCGTCACCGGACCAGCGATCATCGCCGAGGCCGGCTCGACGACCGTCGTCGACGACGGCTGGCGGGCCGCGACGACCGACGACGGGCATCTGGTCATGGAACGCCCGACGATTACGGAGAGTTCCGATCTCGACACGAAAGTCGACCCGGTTCTCCTGGAGGTCTTCAACAACCTCTTCATGTCGATCGCCGAACAGATGGGCGCCCGTCTGGAGGCCACGGCCCAGTCCGTCAACATCAAGGAGCGTCTGGACTTCTCCTGCGCCCTCTTCGATCCCGACGGAAACCTGGTGGCCAACGCCCCGCACATCCCCGTCCACCTGGGATCGATGGGCACCAGCGTCAAGGAGGTCGTCCGGCGGCGGGGCGCGTCGATGCGACCCGGTGACACCTACGCCGTCAACGACCCCTACCACGGCGGCACGCACCTGCCCGACGTCACCGTGATCACCCCGGTCTTCGACACACAGGGTGACCGGATCCTGTTCCACGTCGCCTCCCGCGGCCACCACGCCGAGATCGGCGGCATCGCCCCGGGCTCCATGCCGGCCGACAGCCGCACCATCGAGGAGGAGGGCGTCCTCTTCGACAACTGGCTTCTCGCGGAGGGCGGTCGCCTCCGGGAGGAGGAGACCCTCCGCCTGCTCACCGAGGCGCCCTTCCCCTCCCGCAACCCCCGGACCAACCTCGCCGACCTGCGGGCCCAGATCGCGGCCAACCAGAAAGGCGTGGACGAAGTCGGGCGCATGATCGAGGACTTCGGCCTCGACGCGGTCCAGGCCTACATGCGGCACGTTCAGGACAACGCCGAGGAAGCGGTCCGCCGCGTCATCGACACCCTCGACGACGGCACCTGCGCCTACGAGACCGACTCCGGTGCCGTCATCCGCGTCGAGGTGCGCGTGGACCGGGCCGGCCGCTCGGCCACCGTCGACTTCACCGGCACCTCGCCCCAGCTGGCGACCAACTTCAACGCGCCCTTCGCCGTGGTCAACGCGGCGGTCCTGTACGTCTTCCGCACTCTCGTCGACGACGACATCCCCCTCAACGACGGCTGTCTGCGCCCCCTGAGGATCGTCGTACCGCCCGGCTCCATGCTCGCGCCCGAACCGCCCGCCGCGGTCGTCGCGGGCAACGTGGAGACCTCCCAGGCGATCACCGGAGCGCTCTACGCGGCGCTCGGCGTACAGGCCGAGGGGTCCGGCACCATGAACAACGTCACCTTCGGCAACGCACGCCACCAGTACTACGAGACCGTCGCCTCGGGCTCCGGCGCCGGCGACGGCTTTCCCGGCGCGCCCGCGGTGCAGACCCATATGACCAACTCGCGGCTCACCGACCCCGAGGTACTGGAGTGGCGGCTGCCCGTACGGCTCGACGAGTTCTCCGTCCGGCGCGGCAGCGGCGGCGACGGCCGGTGGCCCGGAGGCGACGGAGTGGTCCGCCGGATCCGCTTCCTGGAGGACATGACCGTGTCGACGCTCTCCCAGCACCGCAGGGTCCGTCCCTACGGGCTGGCCGGCGGCGCGCCCGGGGCCCTCGGCGTCAACCGGGTGGAACGGGCCGACGGAACGGTCACCGCATTGGGCGGCAGCGACGCCGCGGACGTCGGACCCGGCGACGTACTCGTCGTCGAAACCCCCGGTGGCGGAGGCTACGGCCCACCCGCCGCCCGACCCCATCAAGCAGGAGAAGTGAACGATGATCTTCGGGCGTTCTGAGCGCGGCAAGCCCCCGGTCGAGCCCGTCACGCTCAAGATCCTGGTGGCCGGCGGCTTCGGCGTGGGCAAGACCACGCTGGTCGGCGCGGTCAGCGAGATCCGGCCGCTGCGCACCGAGGAGTACCTCACCGAGGCAGGGCGCCCGGTGGACGACACGCGCGGGGTGGAGGGCAAGCACACCACCACGGTGGCGATGGACTTCGGCCGCATCACCCTGCGCGAGGACCTCGTGTTGTACCTCTTCGGCACGCCCGGTCAGGAGCGGTTCTGGTTCATGTGGGACGAGCTGTCCGAGGGCGCCCTCGGAGCAGTCGTCCTGGCCGACACCCGGCGGCTGGAGGACTGCTTCGCCGCCGTCGACTACTTCGAACGGCGCTCCATACCCTTCCTCGTCGGTGTCAACTGCTTCGAGGGCGCCGACCGCTACCCGTCCGACATGGTCCGACAGGCCCTCGACCTCGGCGAGGACGTACCGCTGGTCCTGTGCGACGCCCGCGACAGGGAGTCGGTCAAGGAGGTCCTCATCGGCGTCGTCCAGCACGCCATGGCCCTCTCGGCGGGCCGCAGACACGCCGTCACCACCTGAACCACGCCCGCTTCGCACGGCCCGTACCCCCGCCGACAGGGGTACGGGCCGCGGCTCGTGGAGCCCCGTACGCGCGCGTGGCTACTCCGCGTCGTCCTCCAGCCAGCCGAAGCTCTTCTCCACCGCCTTGCGCCAGTTGCGGTACTCCCGGTCCCGCACCGCCGGCTCCATCGACGGCGTCCACTCGACGTCCTTGCGCCAGTGCGACTTCAGCTCGTCGAGGTCGTTCCACACACCGGTCGCCAGGCCGGCCGCGTAGGCGGCGCCCAGGCACGTCGTCTCCGACACGCGGGGCCGGATCACCGGCACGCCGAGGACGTCCGCCTGGTGCTGCATCAGCAGCTGGTTCCCGGTCATGCCGCCGTCCACCTTCAGGGTGGTGATCTGCACCCCGGAGTCCTGGTACATGGCGTCCACGACCTCGCGTGTCTGCCAGCTCGTCGCCTCCAGCACGGCACGCGCGAGATGCGCCTTGGTCACGTAGCGGGTCAGGCCGGTGACCACCCCGCGCGCGTCGGACCGCCAGTACGGTGCGAAGAGGCCGGAGAAGGCGGGCACGACGTAGGCGCCGCCGTTGTCGTCCACGCTCGCCGCGAGGGACTCGATCTCGTCCGCGGAGCGGATGATGCCGAGCTGGTCGCGGAACCACTGGACCAGTGCGCCCGTTATGGCTATGGACCCTTCCAGACAGTACACCGGCGCCTCCCCGCCGATCTTGTAGCCCATCGTGGTGAGCAGACCGTTCTTCGACGGTACCGGCCGGTCGCCGGTGTTGAGCAGCAGGAAGCTGCCGGTGCCGTAGGTGTTCTTGGCCGTGCCCACGTCGTAGCAGGCCTGACCGAACACCGCCGCCTGCTGGTCGCCCAGCGCGGAGGCGACGGGCACTCCGGCGAGCTGTCCCACGGCCGTGCCGTACACCTCGGCGGACGACCGGATCTCGGGCAGGACCGACTCGGGGACGTTCATCGCGGCGAGGATCGAGGAGTCCCACTGGAGGGTCTCCAGGTTCATCAGCATGGTGCGCCCGGCGTTCGTGACGTCGGTGACGTGCCGCCCGCCCTCCGTGCCGCCCGTGAGGTTCCAGATCAGCCACGAGTCGATGGTGCCGAAGGCGATCTCGCCGTGTTCGGCGCGGGCCCGCAGCCCCGGCACGTTGTCCAGCAGCCAGGCTGCCTTCGGCCCGGAGAAGTAGCTGGCCAGCGGCAGGCCCGTCCGGTCACGGAAGCGGTCCTGGCCGTCCGTTCCGCCGAGCTGGTTGCACAGCGCCGAGGTGCGGGTGTCCTGCCACACGACGGCGTTGTGCACCGGCTTGCCCGTCGAGCGGTCCCACAGAACGGTCGTCTCGCGCTGGTTGGTGATACCGAGCGCGCTGAGCTGGTCCGCACGCAGGCCGGCCTTGGCCAGCGCCCCGGCGACGACCGCCTGCACCTTGGACCAGATCTCGGTGGCGTCGTGCTCCACCCAGCCCGGCTTGGGGAAGATCTGGCGGTGCTCCCGCTGGTCGACGGCGACGATCGCGCCGTTCCTGTCGAAGATGATGCAGCGGCTGGAGGTGGTGCCCTGGTCGATCGCGGCGACGAACTTGTCCGTCATGACGTCCCCTTCGTGGGTTCCTTCAGAAGGCTGCGTTGAAGATGAGCCCGGACAGCGCTCCGCCGATCAGCGGTCCCACCACCGGGATCCACGCGTAACCCCAGTCCGAGGCGCCCTTGTGGGGGATCGGCAGGACGGCGTGCGTCAGTCGTGGGCCCAGGTCACGGGCCGGGTTGATGGCGTATCCGGTCGGGCCGCCGAGCGAGAGACCGATGCCGACGACCAGGAACGAGACGATCAGGATGGCCGTTCCGGACTGGCCGAGCCCCTCCGTCAGCCCGAACGCCAGGATCGGCAGGACCAGACCGACGGTCGCGATGATCTCGGTGACGAGGTTCGCCACCGGGTTGCGGATGGCGGGGGAGGTCGCGAAGATCCCCAGGGTCGGCTGGGCCCTGTCCTCCTCCGCGTTGGCCTGGAACTGCGCGAAGTAGACCAGCCAGGCGAGCACCGCGCCGAGGACCGCGCCCACCATCTGGCCCGCCACGTAGACGGGGACCTTGTCCCACTCGCCGGTGTCGACGGCGATGCCCAGCGTCACCGCCGGGTTCAGGTGCCCGCCCGACAGGGGCGCGGCCGTGTAGGCCCCGGCCAGGACGCCGAAGCCCCAGCCGAAGGCGATCACGACCCATCCCGCGTCCTTCGCCTTCGAGTGGTTCAGCACGACGGCGGCGACGACTCCGGCGCCGAACAGGATCAGGATCGCCGTTCCTATGACCTCACCGAGGAAGATGTCTCCCTTGCTCATGGCGGCTCCTAGGCGCGGGCCCGGCGTGATCGACCCCGGACCTTCGTGCAGGGTGCGGTTCCCATGGCCACTTCAGCCGAAGGCAGGGAGGGTCCCGCGCCCCGCCCGGCGTCCGTGACGAGCGTGCCGTGGTCGTCGCATCGCCTGTGGGCCCTGGCCGGATCCGGCGGGGACCGCGTGGCGCGGTGCCTGGTACGCCGCGATATGTACGGCGATGTCGACTGCCACCGGAAGTGTTCACCTGCGCCCCAAGAGCGTCAAGGTCGTTGACGGCACGGGTTCCGGGCAGGGCGGGGCGACCGGCGGGAGCGGGGGAGAACGGCTCAGGCCCGGCCCGGCTCCGCCACGGCCCACCGCGTCGGTGCGGCGGTGGCTCCGGCGCCGCGCCGGACCTCGTGCCCGGGGAGTCCCGGGCGGCCCAGTACCCAACTCGCCCCGCGCAGGGACTTCGCGGCCTGCTTCAGCGGGGCCAGACAGGCCGCGGCCTCCCGGTGGTCGGTCACGCTGCCCGGTACGCAGAGGACCGTGGCCAGGGAGAGGGTCACGGGCAGCCCCGCCGCCGACCAGGACGCGTCCAGCACACTGGCGGCCATCGGATCGAGCCCGTCCGGATCCGCCAGGACCAGGAAGTCGTCGCCGCCGATGTGCCCCACGCGCGTACTGTCCGATGCCGCGTGCTGGAGGGTCCGGCCCACGGCGCGGATCAACTCGTCGCCCGCCGCGAACCCGGCGCCGTCGTTGACCCGCTTGAAGTGGTCGACATCCAGCCAGCTCAAGGCGAACGGCCGGCCGTCGGCGATCCGCCGGTCCACCTCACCGGTGATCGCGTCCGAACCGGGCAGCCGCGTCAGCGGGTTGAGCCCGGCCGCCTCCTCCACCCGGGACTCGGCGAGCGCCCGTACGAGGTCCGCGAGGCGCACGACGCCCACGCACCGCCCGCACCGGTCGACCACCGCCACGTCGTCGGACGTACGGCCCCGGTCGCCCACCGCCACGACGTCCAGCACCTCCCACGCCGTGGCGTCGACACCGACCGTGCGCGGCGGGTCGCCCAGCTTGAACGCGGGCCGGTCGGCGTACAGGGCGTGGCCGTACCGGCCCGACATGGACAGCAGGAACCGCGAGCGGTGCACGGAACGCACGGGCACTCCGCGGTTGTCGATGAGCAGCACCCCCGACACCTCGGGCGAACCGGTGAGGATCATGCGGACCTGGCCGGCCGAGGCGGTGGCCGGAAGCAGGGCCGCGGGCCGCACGAACTCCCGCACCGGGGGCCCCGAACGCGGGGACGGTCCCGCTCCGGGGCGGCGGGGCGGAACGTATACGTCGGCCGCGGGCCGTCGGGCGGGCGGGGCGAACAGATCGCCCTGTGCCAGCTGCGCGCCCGCCGAGACCGCCGCCGCGTACTGCAGTTCCGTCTCGACGCCCTCCACGCACAACAGGGCGCCCAGCTCGTCGCACAGGGTCCGCATCGCGCGTACCGCCGGCGACCGCACCAGCAGCGACGCGTCGAGCTTCACCAGGTCGGGCTCCATGTCGATGAGCAGTCGCAGCGGTACGTCGCCGTCCCCCACGCCGTCCGCACTGATCCGGAAGCCCTGTTCCCGCAGCGAGCCCACCGCGCTCAGCAAGGCCTGATGAGGGACGTGCGTGTACGGGGGGACGATATCGAGGGTGATCTCCCAGGGCATCCGCCCCGACTCCCGCACGGCGCCCTCCAGCCGGGGCAGCCCGCCCAGGTCGGCCAGGGTGCCTGCGAAGACGTTGACGTGCAACGGCAGCAGACTCTCCTTGCGTACGGCCGCACGGATCGCCGACACGGCCAGTCCGCCGTCGAGTTCAGGATCGCGCCGGGCCTCCGCCAGGATGTCCCCGGTCTCCGGGCGGGCAAGCGTCTCCAGCCCCGCCACCGCACCGGTCGTGAGGTTGACCACCGGTTGGAAGGCGAAGCGGAGCGTGTCCGACCAGGTGTGCACGGCAGCATCATCGCGCTCCCGGAAACGCCCCGAGTCCAGTTCATGAGACGTTCACGCAGGATTCCGGGCCGGTCACGGAGAGTTGACGAGGCGCCGGCGACCCCTCGCTCCGCGAACGGGTCAGCGGACCGCGATCACCGCCGAGCCGTGCCCGAACAGCCCTTGGTTCGCCGATATGCCGACGCGTGCGCCACTGACCTGTCGCCCTCCCGCCGCGCCTCTCAACTGCCATGCCAGCTCGCACACCTGGGCCACCGCCTGAGCGGGAACGGCCTCCCCGAAGGAGGCGAGCCCGCCACTGGCGTTGACCGGTATGCGCCCCCCGTGGCTCGTGTCGCCCTCCCGCAGCAGCTTCGCGGCCTCGCCCTCGGCGCACAGCCCGAGATCCTCGTACCACTGCAACTCCAGGGCGGTGGACAGGTCGTACACCTCCGCCAGGGAGAGATCCTCGGGCCCGATACCGGCCTCCTCGTACGCGGCACGGGCTATGGAGGCCCGGAAGGTCTCCCCAGCCGGTTCCACGGCGACCGCCGAGTCGGTGGCGATGTCCGGCAGGTCGAGCACGGTGTTGGGGTATCGAGGGGTGACGGTGGACACCGCGCGAATCCGTACGGGTTCCGGTATGCCCCGACGGCGGGCGAAGTCCATGCTCGACAGCACCGCCGCGGCTCCGCCGTCCGAGGTCGCGCAGATGTCCAGGAGCCGCAGCGGATCGGCGACCACGGCCGACGCGGCCACCTCCTCCGGGGTGACCCGTTTGCGGTAGCGTGCGTAGGGGTTCAGCGCCCCCATGGCGGAGTTCTTCACCTTGACCCGCGCGAAATCCTCGGTGGTGTCCCCGTACAGCGCCATCCGCCGGCGGGCGTACAGGCCGAAGTAGGTCGGATTGGTGGCTCCGAGGATCCGGAACCGCAGCCAGTCCGGATCGTCGGGTCGGTCGCCGCCGGCCGGCCGGAAGAAGCCCTTGGGGGCGGCGTCGGCCCCCACCACGAGGACCGTGTCCGCGAGCCCGGCCAGTATCTGGGCCCGCGCCGCGCCGATGGCCTGGGCACCCGAGGCGCATGCCGCGTACACGCTGGTGACCCGGGCCCCCTGCCAGCCGAGGGCCTTGGCGAACGTGGCCCCGGCCACGTACCCCGGATACCCGCCGCGCACGGTGTCCGCGCCCACGATCGCTCCGACGTCACGCCAGTCCAGTGCCGCGTCGGCCAGCGCGGCCCGCGCGGCGGCCGCACCGTATTCCACGAAGCCGCGCCCCCACTTGCCCCAGGGATGCAGCCCCACGCCCAGTACCGCCACGTCCTGCGCCGTCACGCCGTCACCTCCGTCGGCCGCCACCACCAGGTCGTCCATACCGCCTCCGCGTCCTCATGGAGCACGCCCGGTACGACCTCCACCTCCATGCCCACCGCCAGATCACCCACGGTGATCCCGGGAGCCGCCTGCCCCAGCACCACCAGGCGCTCGGCCTCCAGTTCCACAGCGATCAACGTGCACGGCTCCCACGGAAGTTCCGCGTTGCTCACATAGGGTGACGGTGGCCGGTAGCGGCTGTCCGTGAAGGACCAGATGCGGCCCCGCCGGGAGAGCGGGACCTCCTCCAGTTCGCCACCCGGGCACCCCGGGTTGCGGCAGTACGTGTCCTCACGCGGGAAGAACACCGAAGAGCAGGTGGAACAGCGCGTTCCCAGCAGCCGGAAGCCGTCCCCGTCGCCGGCGAACCAGCCGACCACCACAGGAGTACGTGTACGCGACAAAACCCCTCCCGGCCAACAGATCTGACGGAACGTCAGAAGTGTGCCACGGGGGCCGCGCAAAGGCACCGGTCCCGCCTCCGCCGAGGAACACCGCACACTCGGACCGCCCCCGGAAGACGACGTTCCTATGATCGGATACAGTCCGCCGCGTGTCCGAAACCCAACATCCCAGCCTCAACTCCGCGCCCGGCTCCTACTGTTCGAGCTGCGGAGCGCCCTACGGAGAGGGCGTCTCCGGCTGGCCCCGCACCTGCCCGGCCTGCGCCACCGTGGCCTACCGCAACCCACTGCCGGTCGCGGTCGCACTCCAACCCGTGTACGACACGAAGGGCACCGCCCTGGTCGTCATCACCCGAACCATCGCCCCCGCGCGCGGGGGCATCGCACTGCCCGGCGGATTCGTCGACGACCGCGAGGACTGGCGCCAGGCCGTCGTCCGCGAACTCAAGGAAGAGACGGGCATCGACGCCGCCGCCCGAGACGTACGGCTGAGCGACGCGATGAGCTCGCCCAACGGTCATCTGCTGCTGTTCGGGCTGCTGCCGGAACGGCCCGCCGACACCCTTCCGCCGTCCGAGGCGACGGACGAGACGGAGGGCTGGCACCTGCTGCGCGGCGCCGAGGAACTGGCCTTCCCCCTGCACACCGCGGCCGTCCGAGCTTTCTTCGAGGGCCGCTACATCTGACCTCAGGTCCCCGACAGCCCTCGGATCCGCACCGGGTGGGGCGGCTCGCTCACGCCGCCCTCACCCTCCCGTTCCACGACCACCCGGCCGCCCTCCCAGCGGGCGACGTAGCGCTCGATCTCCGGCTCGTCCCACCCGTCGCCCGCGTCCGACACGACCAGCCCGCCCCCGGTCCGGCCCCGGGCGGGCGCCCACACCTCCAGCTCCAGCCCGCCGTCCTCCCCGCGCACCGGGACGACGGCGCCCGCGCGCGCGAGCACCGGAATCCGCGAGAGCGGAGCCTCCACCAGCACCTGACCCGGCCCCTCGTAGGCCTGCTCGGTGACCGTGTCGTACCAGAGACCCCGAGGCAACTGCACCGCACGCCCGTCCGTCCCCGGACCGAGCACCGGAGCGACCAGCAGGCAGTCGCCCAGCAGAAAGGCGTCCTCGCAGTCCCGCAGCCCCCGGTCCTCGGGAGCACCCCACCAGAGCGGCCGCACATAGGGCGCCCCCGTACGCCGGGCCAGATGCGCCAGCGTCATGAAGTACGGCAGCAACCGCCGGCGCTCCACCAGCGCCACGCGCGCGTGGTCCAGCACCTGCGGACCGAACTCCCATGGCTCCCTGCGCCCCGCCCGCAGGCTCGCGTGCGTACGGAACAACGGCAGGTACGAACCCAGTTGGAACCAGCGCAGATACAACTCGGGGGAGGGGCTCCCGTCGAAACCTCCCACGTCAGGACCGGAGTAGGGCACGCCGCACAGCCCCAGACCCAGCACCAGGGAGAGCGACGCGCGCAGTCCGGGCCACCCCGTCGCCACATCCCCCGACCAGGTACCGCCGTAGCGCTGGAGTCCGGCCCACCCGGAGCGCGAGAAGACGAAGGGCCGCTCCCGGGGCGACAGTTCGCGCAGGCCCTCGTACGCGGCCCTGGCCATGCACAGCGCGTAGACGTTGTGCGCCTCCTGATGGTCACCGCCGCGCCCGTCCAGGTCGTGCCGGGCCGACCGCGGCAAGGTCGGCTCGCCGAACGCCGCGAACGACGTCGGCTCGTTCATGTCGTGCCAGAACCCCGCGAAACCCTGCGCCAGCCGCTCCTCGTACAGCGCACCCCACCACGCCCGCACGCGTGCGTGCGTGAAGTCCGGGAACACCGCCCCCCCCGGCCAGACGACCCCTTCCACGACACGCCCGGAGGCGTCCCGCACGAACGCGTCCAGTTCCACCCCGCCGTCGTGGACCGCGTTGCCGACGGCTGCCTTGACCGCCGGATCCACGACCGACACCAGCCGGACTCCGTCCCGGCGCAACTCCTCCGCGAGCTGCGGCAGCTTGGGAAAGCGGTCCTGATCCACGGTGAACACCTGATGACCGTCGTAGTGGTCGATGTCCAGATGGACCGCGTCCAGCGGAAGATCGCGCTCCGAGTAGCCCGAGACGATCCTCCGCACCTCCTGCTCACTGCCGAACCCCCACCGCGCGTGATGGTGCCCCAACGCCCACGCCGGCGGCAGAGCGGGAGCCCCCGTCAGCGAGGCCCAGGTGAGCAGCACGCGCGCGGGAGTACCCACCATCACCCAGCAGCGCAGCGGCCCGCCCTCCATCCGCAGTTCGCACGTCCCCGCTCGGTCGTGGCCGGAACCGGCCCCCTCCTCGCCCTCCCGCAGCGTCACCGTGCCGTCCCAGGAGGTGTCGTGGAACACCAGATGCGTGGCCGCGTCGGCCACGACCATCTGCACCGGCATCGTGATGTACAGCGGATCGTCGTCCGGGCCGAAGGAACCACCGGGATCGGTGTTCCACAGGCGGTAGGTCCCGTTCCGCAGGCGCGGCCCGGAAGCCCGCCCCCCGAGACCGAAGAAGCGCGCGTCCGCGGCGACTTCCGACCGCTGCATCCAGCGCGCCGGACCACCCTCCACCGGCTCCCACCACCGCGGCGGGACATCACGCCGCAGGGTGACACCACCGGGCGTGAGGACCTCCACGGAGCCGTGCCGCGAGACCACCACCGTCACCCGTTCGGCCACCACCCGCCAGCCGCCGTCCTTGTCCGGCTCCAGGACGGCCCGCGGATCCGGTTCAGGACAGCGGCCGGCCAGCGCGTACGACGGCTCCGCCGCCGCCCCGTCCCAGCCCCAGAAGACCGCCCCGTTCACGGTCACCATGACCCGCAGCACCGTGCGGTCGAAACGCAGCAGCCCGCCACCCGGCCCGGGCTCCGCGCCACGCACCGGACCCGGCACCCGAGCGCGCTCGGCACCCCTGGGCGGGAGGCCCGAGGCGTCGGCCTGCTTCCGGCGCCATGCCGCCCGCACGGTACGCAAGCTCTGGGCGGCTCCCGCGGAGCCGACCGCCTTCATCGAACGCACCAGGTCACGACCGTCCATGCTGCTCAGCCTGCCACTCCCCGAGCCCTGAGCGGGCGCCGTTCAACTGCCGTTCACCCGTGCCGGGACCACATCTTCACGACACGGACTATGTGTGGCGCGCCCTGGTGCGGGAGGTGATCACATGGCATCGTCCGTGTCAGCCGTGTCACGCGCACACCCCAGCCCGTGCGCGGACGACGCACACGACGCGCACAGCCCGGGAGCCGCCCCATGTCGACCCTGACCTCCGATCCGCTCTGGCAGCCGGATCCGGAACGCATCGCCGACGCACAGGTCACGAAGTTCCAGGCCTGGGCGGCGGAACGCCACGGAGCACCCGCGCAGGGCGGGTACCCGGCGCTGCACCGCTGGTCGGTCGACGAACTGGACACCTTCTGGCAAGCCCTCACGGAGTGGTTCGACGTACGGTTCTCCGCCCCGTACACCCAGGTCCTGGGCAGCCGCGCCATGCCCGGCGCGCAGTGGTTCCCCGGAGCGACCCTCAACTACGCCGAGCACGCCCTCCGTGCCGCGGAGACCCGCGCCGACGAACCCGCCCTGCTCCACGTCGACGAGACCCACGAACCCGCCCCGGTCACCTGGTCCGAGCTGCGCCGCCAGGTCGGCTCTCTCGCGGCCGCCTTGCGCGACCTCGGGGTGCGCCCGGGGGACCGCGTCAGCGGCTACCTCCCGAACATCCCGCAGGCCGTCGTCGCCCTCCTGGCCACGGCCGCCGTGGGCGGCGTGTGGACCTCCTGCGCCCCCGACTTCGGCGCCCGAAGCGTCCTCGACCGCTTCCAGCAGGTCGAACCGGTCGTCCTGTTCACCGTCGACGGCTACCGCTACGGCGGCAAGGAACACGACCGGCGCGACACCGTCGCGGAACTCCGCCGGGAACTGCCCACCCTGCGGGCCGTCGTCCACATCCCGCTCCTCGGCACCCAAGCACCCGACGGAGCCCTGGAGTGGTCGGCCCTCACCGGGTCCGACACCGAACCCGTCTTCGAGCAGGTGCCCTTCGAACACCCTCTGTGGGTGCTGTACTCCTCCGGCACCACCGGTCTGCCCAAGGCCATCGTCCAGTCCCAGGGCGGCATCCTCGTCGAGCACCTCAAGCAACTCGGGCTGCACTGCGACCTCGGCCCCGAGGACACCTTCTTCTGGTACACCTCGACCGGCTGGATGATGTGGAACTTCCTCGTCTCCGGCCTCCTGACCGGCACCACGATCGTCCTCTACGACGGAAGCCCCGGCTTCCCGGACACCGGCGCCCAGTGGCGCATCGCCGAACACACCGGCGCCACCCTCTACGGCACCTCCGCCGCCTACGTCATGGCCTGCCGCAAGGCCGACGTGCACCCGGGACGGGACTTCGACCTCTCCAAGGTGGAGTGCGTCGCGACCACCGGTTCACCCCTGCCCCCCGACGGATTCCGCTGGCTGCACGACGAGGTCCGCGACAACCTCTGGATCGCCTCCGTCAGCGGCGGCACCGACGTCTGCTCCTGCTTCGCCGGAGCCGTACCCACTCTGCCCGTCCACATCGGGGAACTCCAGGCCGCGGGCCTCGGCACCGACCTCCAGTCCTGGGACCCCAGCGGCAAGCCCCTCGTCGACGAGGTCGGCGAACTCGTGGTCGCCAACCCCATGCCGTCCATGCCGATCCGGTTCTGGAACGACCCCGACGGCAGCCGCTACCACGACAGCTACTTCGACACCTACCCCGGCGTATGGCGCCACGGGGACTGGATCACCGTCACCGAACGCGGCTCGGTCGTCATCCACGGCCGGTCCGACTCCACCCTCAACCGCCAGGGCGTCCGGATGGGCTCGGCCGACATCTACGAGGCGGTCGAGCGGCTGCCCGAGATCAAGGAATCCCTCGTCGTGGGCATCGAACAGCCCGACGGCGGCTACTGGATGCCCCTCTTCGTCCACCTCGCCCCCGGAGCGTCGCTCGACGACTCCCTGCTGAGCCGCATCAAACAGACCATCCGCGAGGAACTCTCCCCCCGCCACGTGCCCGACGAGGTCATCGAGGTCCCCGGCGTCCCCCACACCCTGACCGGAAAGCGCATCGAGGTACCCGTCAAGCGCCTCCTCCAGGGCACCCCCCTCGACAAGGCCGTCAACCCGGGCTCCATCGACGACCTCGACCTCCTCCATTTCTACGAGGACCTCGCCCGCAAGCGTTCCTGACACCCCGGTCGACCTCACCTCGGACCATCGCCCGACAAGGCGAAGTCCGAGGCCAGGGCCATTGTCAGTGGCGGCGGTTACTGTGAGTGAGCATTGATCGACCGTGCTCACAGGGGGAAACATGGCACGCACCGACCACCAGACCATGCGACGCGTCCTGCGCCGCGAAATCGCCGGCACCATCGGCCTGCTCACCGACGAGCACGACTTCCGCGCCATGCGGCGCTACCGGAGCTTCGCCTTCGACGACCACCGGACCTACCTCCGTCAGGTCGAGGCCCTCCTCAAGACCCGGGCCGCACAGGGCAGCCACACGACAGTCGCCCTCTTCGACCCACACGAGTACGCGGCCTACTGCGAGGACACGGGCCTGGACCCCGACATCCCCGCCAGCCGAACCCGCTTCACCGCCGAACTCGCGGCCACCGGCCCCAGTCTGCCCTTCGACGGACGACCGCTGGCCGAACTCGTCCCCGAACTCATCGACGAAGCCGTCCGCCAAGCCACGTGGGAGTACGCCACCACGCTCCTCACCCGCCTGGGACCCTGCAGCACCTGCGGAGAGGACATCGGCCGTGCCGCCTTCGCACGGGCCTCCGCCCTGCTCGCCCGCATCCTCGACACGGCCCGACCCGGTCATCGGCACCTCGTCTGCAGCATCTCCAGTACACCGGAAGCCCTGGTCGCCGTCCTGCACGCCGACGGGACCACAGAGGGCACCACGGAACTCGACGAGGCGGAAGCACTAGAGTTCACCACCGTGCTGGCGCTCGGTATCGCCACGCAGTGCGCCGGCGGACTCGTCATGCGCACCACCACCCCCGGCGCCACCGACACTCTCTACGGCTGGCGCCTGCGCGGGGACGGTCTCGAAGCCCTGACGGCCGGCGAAGTCTTCGACGCCTACTGCACCGACATCGAATCAGGCGACCTGATCTCCCCGGAGTCCAACGTGGACTACTCCGTCCCGCCGGACCTCGGCGAGGTCGGAACCGACCCCGCACACGACCACTGAACACCGAGGGGCGCCCCACCCGAGGTGGAGCGCCCCTCACTCCCGGGTCACCGGGGCCCGGGACCGGCCACTACTCGCCGGACAGCACAGCCTGCGCCGCGGCGCGCGCTTCTTCCGCACTGTCCGCGGCACGTGCCGCCGCGGCGGCACGTTCGCACTGCGCCAACGTGAACTTGGCGAGCGTCGCCCGCACATAGGGAATGGACGCGGCACCCATGGAGAGAGAGGTGACACCCAGACCGGTCAGCACGCACGCGAGCAGCGGGTCGGACGCGGCCTCACCGCAGACACCACAGCTCTTGCCCTCGGCCTTGGCCGCCTCGGCGGACAGGGCGACCAGGTCCAGCAGCGCCGGCTGCCACGGATCCTGAAGGCGGGACACCGCACCCACCTGACGGTCCGCGGCGAAGGTGTACTGCGCGAGGTCGTTCGTCCCCAGCGACAGGAACTCGACCTCCTGAAGGACCGAGCGCGCCCGCAGGGCCGCGGACGGGATCTCGACCATCGCGCCGAACTTCGCCCGCAGACCGGCGGTCCGGCAGGCGTCGGCGAACGCCTTGGCGTCCGCACGGTCGGCCACCATCGGGGCCATGACCTCAAGATAGACCGGCAGGCCCTCGGCAGCCTTGGCGAGCGCCGTCAGCTGGGTCCGCAGGACGTCGGGGTGATCGAGCAGCGTACGCAGCCCCCGCACACCCAGCGCGGGGTTCGGCTCGTCGGACGGGGTCAGGAACTCGAGCGGCTTGTCAGCCCCGGCGTCCAGCACCCGTACGACGACCCGGCCCTCCGGGAAGGCCTCCAGTACCTGCCGGTACGCCTCGACCTGCTTCTCCTCGGACGGGGCGTTCTTGCTGTCGTCCAGGAAGAGGAACTCGGTACGGAACAGACCGACACCCTCGGCGCCCGCCTCCACCGCGGCGGGCACGTCCGCCGGTCCACCCACGTTGGCCAGCAGCGGCACCTTGTGCCCGTCGGCCGTGGCACCCGGACCGGTCGAGGCGGCCAGCGCCGCCTTGCGCTCCGCCGCAGCGGCGCGCATCTGCTCCTTCCGGTCCTCGCCCGGCTCGACGAAGATCTCGCCGGTGCTGCCGTCCACGGCGATCATCGTGCCCTCGGCCAGCTCACCGGCCCCGGGGAGTGCCACCACGGCCGGGACACCGAGCGCGCGGGCCAGGATCGCGCTGTGACTGGTCGGCCCGCCCTCCTCGGTGACGAAACCGAGCACCAGCGTCGGGTCCAGCAGCGCGGTGTCGGCCGGCGCAAGATCACGCGCCACCAGCACGTACGGCTCGTCGCTGTCCGGCACGCCCGGCATGGGAACGCCCAGCAGCCGGGCGACGATACGGTTCCGCACATCGTCGAGGTCCGCCACGCGCCCGGCGAGGTACTCACCGGCGCCGGCCAGCAGCTCGCGGTACGCGGCGAAGGCGTCGTACACCGCGCGCTCCGCCGTGCTGCCTACGGCGACACGGCGGTCCACGTCCGCCATCAGCTCGGGATCCTGGGCCATCAGGGCCTGGGCCTCGAGAACCGCCTGGGCTTCGCCCCCCGCCAGATTGCCGCGCGCCATCAGGTCGGCTGCCACAGCATCCACGGCCTTGCGGGCGCGCCCCTGCTCACGCTCCGCCTCCTCCGCCGGGATCTGCTTGGACGGCGGTTCGAGCACCGCCGTCCCCATGTGCCGAACCTCGCCGATCGCCACACCGTGGCTCACGCCGACGCCTCGCAGCGTTGTCTCCATCTCACCCGTCTCCGTTAGTGCGGCGGGTCCCACCGCCGCTGTGGTTGTCACTGCATGCCGTCGTGGACGGCGTCGATGTCACTGCCAGGTGAAGAGAGAGTCGCCGGACTTCACGTCGCCCTCGTCGCGGAGATCGGCAAGAGCCTCGGCGGTGGCCTCCAGGGCGACGATCGGGCAGATCGCGGACTTCCCCGCGGCCTCCACAGCGGCCGGGTTCCAGCGCACGATGCCCTGACCCCGCGTCACGGTGTCGCCCTTGTTCACGAGGAGCTCGAAGCCCTCGCCGTTGAGCTGGACGGTGTCGATGCCGAGGTGGGTCAGAACGCCGTGCCCCTCCCCGTCCACCACCACGAAGGCATGCGGGTGGAGGGAGACGATGACTCCGTCCACGGGGGAGACGGCCTCGCAGGGCTCACGAACGGGGTCGATCGCCGTACCGGGGCCGACCATGGCTCCGGAGAAGACCGGATCGGGCACTGCTGCCAGTCCGATGGCCCGTCCTGCGAGCGGGGACGTCACGGTGGTCATGGGGAGCCTCCCAGGGGTGGAGATTCATATGGGCCGTCACTGCCTGTACCGGACGGCGCACTGTTCAGCAGGGTATGTCACATGAAGTACCAGTTCGAGCGAGCGAGCCGTTGGTGGTCTAGACCATAACCCCAAACGATTTGCGTGCGCTCCACGGCCCCGTGTACTGTCGTACTCCTGCTTACGGCATGGGTGATGCGAACGAAGCGTCCCCGCCTTGGCAGCACCAAACAAGTCAGATCCTATCCAGGGTCACTTTCTGCGTGCTCGCAGAACAGTGGTCAGGGAGTCGGAAAAACACTGATAGAGTTTGGAACACCGAAGGGAAGCCCGGAGGAAAGCCCGAGAGGGTAAGTACAAAGGAAGCGACCGTTCCTTGAGAACTCAACAGCGTGCCAAAAGTCAACGCCAGATATGTTGATACCCCGTCTCCGGCATCAGCCGGGAC